>JANWXI010000048.1 GCA_025057415.1 Chitinophagales bacterium | reverse complement strand
GCGCCTCAGGCGCGGGCGCGGGGACAATGCGCATCCGTTAAATCCAACACATCCTCGCGGGTCGCCTGCCAGAGGCAGGCGACCCGCAAATAACCCCATTCAGACATCCTCATAACTACACAGTAAAAAATTCCTGCCGCGCAAAAAATATACGTTGTAGCTTTATCGTTTGCCTGCCAAAATTGCTACCTTTTGTTCAAGCTCAACTATTGTTCACGCAGCCACTACATGGGTGGCTTCTAAAAACAACTGATAATGGCACGCAATTACTCTACCGATGTATCTAAAAACCATAAAATTATATCGGGTTAAGTAAAAGCCAGCTACAATACTTACATTTATTCAATACGAATATATTTGCCCCGCTATGAAAACGGGTAAGATATTCTTAGCTGCTACGTTTTTCCTGCTACTTGCATTTGCCTGCCGCAAACCGGGCGAAGCCCCCGAAGCATACAAAATTGCCACTACCATGATGACAGATACTGCCGTAGTGGAGTTTCTTGACGGTATGGAGTATCAGTTTGACACAGTGCGCGAAGGCGACATCGTAAAACATACTTTCCGCATCAAAAACATCGGGGATAAAGATTTCATTATCGCAAGCGCTACCGGCAGTTGCGGTTGCACCGTACCCCGATACAGCAAAGAGCCCATCAAGCCGGGCGAAATCACCAGTTTAGATGTGGAGTTTAATACATCCGGTAAAAAAAACGACCAGATAAAAACCGTGCTAATCAGTTGTAACACTGCCAAACGCACCGAAACCCTCTACCTGAAAGGGTACGTTATTCCGAAGGACACAACAAACACTAAAAAATAAAACCAACCTATAATGGGCGATCCGATTACACTTTTACTGCTGGGGGGTATGTTGCTTGTTTTCTGGTTGTTTATCATCCGTCCCCAAAGCAAACAAGCCAAACAGCAAGCTGAGTTCCAAAATCAATTAGCGAAAGGCGATCGCGTAGTCACTACCGGGGGCATACACGGTAAAGTGGTGAAAGCCGATACAGAGGGTAGCTCTATATTGCTTGAAATAGATACCAACACCCGCATCCGCATTGAACGCAGCGCCATTTCGATGGACCTGACAAAGGCAGCTTACGGTATCAAGAAAGAAGAGAAGAAAGAGGAAAAGAAAGAAGAAGACAAGTAAAAAGTTGACTACTGCGGGCTGTTTATGCGACCCCTATCGCAGCCCTGCGAGGGACTTGTAACATTTACACCAGGTATTTGCTGAGTTTAGAGTAAAACACATTAAGCTCTGCAAAGCGCAGCGCCGGGGTTACATTTCAGTTTTTGTACAGCGATTTTTTGATGGCTTCTTTCAACATAGTGGCAGAGCTATCATTTACACCTTCCTCTTTGGCGCGTAAGATGGCATAATCACATGCCTTTTCGGCTTCTTTGTAATCCTCCAGCTTATACACTAAATAGGCATACGTCAGGCAATAGGTGTATTTCTGTTCTGCATTTATTACGTTGTATGCCCATTTGGCAGCTTTTATCAACTGGGCACGGTCGTTTATATTGAGGTAGTAGTTCCAGCAGATGTCATTGATCGCTGCGTAATTTTTAGCTGCGTATTTTTTGATATAGGTGGTGGCAGTTTCATCGTATTTTACCCAGTTGTTAGTGCGGGCATAATATTCTAAGCTGAGTTTAAGACCTTGCTCGGCTGCATCATTAAATTTAAAGGCCTTCAGCATATCCATGGCGGCTTCATAAAGCGCCACATCGTTTGTTTTATACGCATCCGTGACGGCCTTGGCAGCCAATTGATTGATTTTTTTGTTCACCGTTTCTGACCCGAGCAAACCGATGTAGTAATCTCTGTTTTTGCTGATGTAAGCTATGCCGGGTGACCGAACGTCTTTGGTAAGATTAAAGATGGTTTGTGTATGTTTTTTATCAGATAATTCTTTTGCGGTTAGCTTGTCAAGGTATTCTTTAAAGTACTGCTCGTAGTTTTCATTGGCGTTGTGCAGTGTGTTCAGAAAATCGCATAAAAAGTCGGGGTTTCTGTCGCCATCGTTATAGCGCTTGCGATAACCGGTAAGAATACCCGGGGTCGGGTCAATGGCTTTTTGCCCCTGAGCAATCAATCCGGCAGCATCGGTGCCGCCCACCAGTTTGTGTACCACATTACCATCCCCATCTAACCACAAAAGGGTAGGGTAGGCGCGAATGCCGTAGCGATTGGCAATTTCAATACCCTCGCCCCGTTCCATATCAAACTTGGCGTTGATAAAGTGTGAATTAAAAAATGCGCCAACTGCCGAGTCGGGAAAAACCATAGCCGCCAGCCGTTTACAAGGGCCGCACCAAACCGTATAGCAGTCAATAAATACGAGTTTATTTTGCCTTTTTGCTTCAGCCAGCAACTGGGCAAAGGTCTTGTCGTTTTCAAAAATAATTCCGTCAGCACGGCTAATGCTCGCAGCCAGCATCAATGTAAAAAGCACCAGTATTTTTTGTAACATATTATGCCTGTTTCGCGTGCAAATTAACACATATTTCTGTGCCAAATTTTATTGTCTCTTATTGTATTGTCTCCTGTTTTCCGTTAAAAATTGCAGTAATTTGGTGCGTATGGTTTGATATATGAATGCGTAAATAATTGCAGGATGCCGGAAAGCGTTATGTTCATACCGGCAAATTTGCGATTTACAACCCTGAGCTGTTCAAGGGTTTTTTGAATTATCGCGCAACTCTATCGCAATCAATTTATTGCGGATAATGTATCTCGTAAAAACGTGCAATGTTTTTCCATTCCATAAATAACCGGTCTGCCCCATAAATGCGTAATTTTTAGTTAACGGGGCGCAAATTCAAGCCGTGCCCGATTATGCAGGGTATTAATGAGTAACAAACTACTGCCAGCCACCAAAAATAAAATACCAGTCGCTGCTGTAATAACCCCGCTGAGTGAATAAAAAATACCAGGCATACAAATAAAAATTCGAACTATAAACCCAATACAATATTTTGGCAATATTCTCGGGTATCATTACTCCCTAAGGTGTGGGTATCGTTTTCATGCCCAGATGTTATGTAACGAAAGGTGCAGCTCTTTTCCGTAAAACATCTGTGTTGATTTCTCAAAGGAGCGGGTGTAGTCCGATACGAGAAATTCATGTGTGCCTCCCGGCAGGTCGGTGTGTAATTGCTCTTTGGTCAGGATGTTTTTCAATTTGGCAGCAACTACTTCAGCCGAGTCGAAAATCTTCACACCACCCCCGTAAAAGGCATCAATTTCTTTTTTGATAAGCGGATAATGTGTGCAAGCAAGCACCAGAGCATCTATGCCTTGCAGGGCTTCATCGCGCAGGTATTTTTCCAATACGGCGTGACTGATATTGTTGTTGTAAAAACCCTCTTCTATCATAGGCGCCAGGAGAGGAGTAGCCAGGGCGCTGAAGCGGAGGGAGGGTTTGCGCCGCGTAAACTTTTCCTGATATACACCCGATGCAATGGTGGTTTTGGTGGCGATAACACCCACGTGCTTCACCGCATCATCGCTGATTACGGCTTCTATCATCGGATCAATTACATTGATGATGGGGGCTATACCTTTGTAACGGTCGCGCAGGGTGTTGTATGCAGCAGCCGAGGCGGTATTACAGGCAATCACCACGGCTTTGCATTGCTTATCATGCAGCAAAAATTCTGTAATGCGTGAGGCGTATTTGCTGATTAGCTCCTGCGATTTATCGCCATAGGGTATGTGAGCGGTATCGCCATAATAAATGATTTTCTCGTTGGGCAGTGAATCCGCTATGGCTTTAGCTACCGTAAGGCCACCAATGCCCGAGTCAAATATTCCGATAGGTTGCCGGTGGCGCTGCTCCACAGCCGCTTATTGTTTACCACCGGTCTTGGGTAACTCCGTACCGGATGTTTGTGGAGCCGGCGTAATGGTGATGCCCAGTTGCTTGGCTACCAGTTGCGTTACATCGTTTTGTGATTCGGGATAATAAGCCACCGCACCCGAAACAATATCTATTATGTAAGCATACCCGTTTGCCTGCGCCACTTCCTTTACGGCTTTCAGGTATTTATCGTTAATGGGTTTGAGTTTGTCTGATTGCATTTTCTGCAAATCGTTGTTGACCTTGTCTTCAAATTCACTGATGCGCACTTGCAGGTCTTGCAGTTCCTTTACTTTCATATCCAGTATGGCATCTGGTGTGGTTTTGTCGTTGGCAAGGGTCTGCAGTTCCTTTTGTTTTTTGTCGTAGTCGCTGTACAAACCTTCCAGCACCTTGGTAAAGGCGTCTTTTTGTTTTTGCAGGTCGGCCTGCATAGCTTTAAACTCCGGCATCGATTGCAGGATGTCGAGTGAGTTGAGGTGCCCGATTTTCTGTTGTGCTGCTGCGTTGAAAAAAAGACCGGCAGCAAGTACTGTTGCGAAGATTGTTTTTCTCATTTTGTTAGGTTTAAGCTTTATAGGTTTTGTTTATGTGTAAAGTAATGTTTACATGCAGCGATAGTGTTCATAACGTTTATTGTTAAAATCATTGTATGCCCATCTTTTTTTTCACAAGTTCAGTTATGTCGCCTTCATTCTCGGGGTAGTAGGCAATGTGGCCCGTTGCCACATCAAAAATGAAATCGTAGCCGTTTTCCTGCGCCACCTGATTTACAATTTTTAAATATTTATCGTTAAGCGGTTTTAGTCGCCTCATCTGCATTTGCGCCAGTTCCGGCTCAATTTTTTGCTCAAATTCCTGAATAGATGCCTGCAGGTTCATTAACTCTATGTTTTTTTCTTCCAGCACTGCCTCCATCAGCATAAACTGATACTCGCTTAGCTCTATCATCTTTTTTTGATAGTCGGCATACATTGCCTTCAAGCGTGACTCCCGTTCCTGCCGGGCACGCCGCATAGACGCTACCAATTGCTTATACTCAGGCATGGCATCGCGTATCTCATCCGAATTGATGTGTCCATACCGTTGCTGAGCCGTACTGGTAATGGTGCAGATTATGCAAACTGCCAGCAATGTACTGAGGGCTTTTTTCACGGCGCGCAAATATAGTTAATTCAACCGAAGCGAACCTATGCTGTGTTACTGCTTGGGCGTAATACCCATGCTTTGCAACAGTTCAGCGCTTTTGTTTAGTTTTTCGTTTGCGTATAACATAGTAACTCCGCTGCTGCGATCAAATATCACATCGTACCCTTTGGCAACGGCAAATTTTTGTAGTTCATTATATATTTTGTCCTGAATAGGTTTAATCAGTTCCTGACGCTTTTTAAAAAGCTCCCCGTTAGGACCGAATTTCGCTTTCTGAAATTCTTTTACCTCTTTTTCCTTGTCTTCAATCTGTTTTATTTTTTGCTGGCGCATGGTCTCGGTCATTAGTACCTGCTCTGCCTGAAACTGCCGGTACATATCGTCCACCTGTTTCATTTTGGCTTCCACCTCCTTTTGCCAGCCCTCGGCTATTTTATCTAATTGTTTTTGCGCTTCGTTGTAAGCGGGCATTTGACTTAGAATATACTCCATGTCCACATAAGCAAATTTTTGCGCATGGGCGGCAAAAACGCACATAATCGCTGTAGCTATGAAGATGAGCTTTTTCATAACGAAAAGAATTTAGTTAGTGATAAGACCAAATTTGCTGCCAACGTAAAACATGTTTTCAATTTTTCACAATTCCACTGACGGTGGGTGTGTTCGTCATGGAAGTTTCAGCGCCCCCCAGTTTCATGAGTTAGAATTTCCACATTACCTATCTCGTATAGCTCGTTGTTATTTAGCATTCAGGCATACTACAAAAACGGGTTGTATTGAAAAGGAAAGCGCTGAGTATTTAATACGCCACCCTTTTAAAATTATTATACCTTACTTATCAACAGGGATAATCGTACCATACTAAGCCATAACCCCTTGAAAGTGGACGGCTTGTAGTTGTAGCTAAGCTATTTTTCAATCGTTGCACTCAATATTTGATAAGTTTTACTGCTGCATCCTTTTTGCCTTGCAACAGGCGAAGTGTGTAAACGCCCTGGGCTGCGTTATATTCAATAGTGTTTTGGACCGATTGCACGGTAAACCGGTGCACAATTCTGCCTGCTACATCATATATCTCTGCTTTTGCACCCATCCAGGCGGGTGATACTTCCAATATCCATCTTCCGTCATATAGCGGGTTGGGATACACAACCACCTTACCTGCATGTATATTATTTATACCCGATACGGACAGTTCAATCGGTTCGGATATGTTTTTACATCCGTTGGCATCTGTAATTTCAACCTGGTAGTAGCCGCTTTGTGTCACAATGTATATTTGCCCTGTAGCGCCGGGAATTGGCGAACCGTTAAAGTACCACTGGTACGAAACAGCGGGGCTGGAGGTGAGCGTATCGCCTTTCACGGTAATACCTACCGGAGGTACCGGATGCACGGTTTGTGTGATGGAGTTGGATACTGCCGTACAGCCGCCGTTGTCTGTTACCGTTACTTTGTAATTACCGGCATTTTTTACAAAGATACATGGTGTAGTAGCGCCTGTGTTCCATAAGTATGATGCGTAGCCCGTTGGTGCGCATATTTTGGCGCTGTCGCCCGAACAAAATACCGGTTTGTTGGTGGTAATTTGCACCGAAGACCCTCCGGAGGGATTCACGGCAGCGCTGGCCGTGGCAGTGCAATTATTCGCGTCTGTCACCGTAACAGTGTAAGTTCCTGCAGCAAGATTACTTATGGAAGAAGTATTTGCGCCATTACTCCACAGGAAGTTAAACGGCGGGGTACCCGATGAAGTATTGGCAGTTACGGAGCCGTTGTTATTGCCGCAAGTGGTGTGGGTAATTACGATAGAGAGAGTTACTCCGTTAATAGCTGTGATGACCACCGAAGCGGTGGCGGTACAGTTACCACTTCCGGTAACGGTAACCGTGTAAGTGCCTTGCGCAAGGTTGTTAATGGTTTGTGTTGTAGCGCCGTTGCTCCAGTTGTATGTAAATGGTCCGGTGCCGCTGATTACGTTTACAGTGGCGCTACCGGTATTTCCCGTGCAACTGGTCTGTTGCGAAGAAGTAACTAAGGTGAGCGGTGTGCCGCCCGAAACGTTAACCGAAGCAGTGGCGCTGCAGCCGCCGCTGCCTGTTACTGTAACGGTATAGGTGCCCGGCGCTAAATTGCTGATAGTGGCAGAATTGCCTCCGTTGCTCCAGGAGTAAGTGAAAGGCCCGCTGCCGGTTGTCACATTCACTGTGGCAGATCCGTTAGCCGTGCCACAACCGGCAGATGTTGATGAGGTATTGAGCGTAATGGCATTTCCGCTGGTGGGTATGTTCACGCTTGCAGAGGCAGTGCATCCGCCCGCCCCGGTAACGGTAACCGTGTAAGTACCTGCCGCCGCGTTGATGGTGGGTGTATTGGCTCCATTACTCCAGTTGTACGTAAAAGGTCCTGAACCCGAAGTGATAGTAACGGTTGCGGAGCCATTTGTGGTACAACCTGCAGCCGTAGAGGAGGTGCTGAGCGCCGGAGGTGTACCGCTGTTTATTACGGTAACACTGGCTGTGGCAGTGCACCCTCCGCCTGAGACGGTCACTGTGTAAGTGCCGGGAGCCAGATTTGTAATTGTAGCTGTGTTACCGCCATTGCTCCAGGAGTAGGAGGAGGCAGTTCCGCCTGTAGGGGTTACGGTAGCTGAGCCATTGTTTTGTCCGCAGGTGGCGGGGTTAGAGGTTGCCGTAGCGCCAAGAGCACAGGAAGAACATGGGGGTACAGATGATGCGTTGTTGATAATTAATTCACCGCCTGAGTTATCTGTAACTTTTTTAGGGAATACATTACTTGGAGTGTGGGTGTTGCCTGTACCTACCTGTACCCAGGCGGGGGGTATGTTGCAGGATGTTACCGGTATCGGAAAAGGATTAAAGCACTGATTGAGCAGCCATGTACCCCCACATGCCTGGCACTGCTGCTGGTTGGTGATATTGATGGTTCCACCCGGGTTGTATTCGTACCAGGTGTAAGGACCTGTACCTCCGCTCACCTGATATACTCCGTTGTTATTACAAACGTTGAGAGCTGCACAGGCATTAACCGTTATTTGTATGGACTCTGAGCCGCAAGGTAATGTATAGGTAATTGTGTGCGTGCCCACTCCGGCAGTAGTAGGGTTGAATACACCATTGCTGTTTACACCCGGACCGCTCCATGTTCCACCGGCAGTAGTGGTGGTCAAGGTTACAGGTGGGTCCTGTAAGCATTTGGTAGGTACAGGGCAAATCGTAGCATCGCAACACACTATGGGTTTTATGGCACAGGAACCGGCTGACCAACTTTGAATGTAACCTGTGCGAGCGCCTGAGGACGATGTACCCGTTGAACCACAGGCGATTATATCTCCGTTAGTTGAAACTTCCACGTCATACACGTTGTAATTCCCCGAAGTAGGAAAAGAACCGGTTTGTTGCAGGTTGGTGTTGAAACGATAAACGGCGTTTACAGAGCCCACGTAAATATTTCCGCAACTATCAATATCAATACCGCTGCACCCGACCTGGTTAGAACCCATACTGGAAGTGAAAATTCCGTTGGGAATTGTAGCAGTAGCTACTACAGCCCCGGTTGAAAATGCCCGTTTTTGCAATTGATTGCCCCGATGTACGTAAACAAATCCATCGTGATAGGCGATGGCCATGATGCCGGTGTTGTTATACCGCCAGTTTTCACATTTATAGCCGAAACTGATACCGTTGCTTACGTGAAAAGGAAAATTGCTGCCACCACCCCCACCGCCTCCCAGGCAGGATGTGAGGTTATCGTGAATATACCCTATGGAGTCGTGGGTCAGGAAGTAGTATTTACTATTTCCGCATGCAGTGATGGCGCGTACTTCCTGCGTGGGGAACAAAGCCCCATCGTGAACTTGTTTACTGTTTAAAACGTTGCCGGAATTCATGTCCACATTGTAAACAAAAGGCAAGGGTGGCAGGGTACCTCCTGTACCACCAATCACCAGCCGAGTCTGGTCGCAGTTAAAGGCAATGTTCCAAAACTCCGTAGAGCCGAATAGCCCACCCGGACTTGGGTTATTCCATACCAGCGTACCACTCGTGTTTACCTTAAAAATTCTGGCAAGCGAACCGTTGGTAACGTACGAGTTACCCGCATTATCCACAGCAAATGTACCGAGCCATTCGGTAGTATCGTATGGAGTGTTATACGTCCATTGCAACGCGCCGGCTGCGTTGTATTTGTATAGCTGCATGGGTGATGTTCCCCCTATTACGTACACATTACCTGCCCCGTCGCGTTCACACTCCCACACACAATCCCACCCGGTATTGATAAAGTTGGGCGTTTGTACCCAAGGGTCAATGATGATGGTCTTGTTCTTATCATAAACGCCGGTTTTAAAACTGATGGTGTTGTTTTGTAAAAAGTAACGGGAATAAATATTGGCTTTTGGGTTATCTGCATAGAAAGTTACCGGTACATGTTCGGTGATTGGTCCGAGTAATGTTTGCACCACTACTTCACCCGACTGGCGCAGGGATGCCGGTTTGGAATAACGCAACTGAACCTTCGAAATGTCACCTCCGGGTTTTACAATTATTGAATACTTAAAACCGCAATCTCCTGTGAGTTCATACACTACATCAATGTTAGGATATAAGTTGCGGTATATCAGTTTATTGTAAGAGGGTATAAAGTTGATGTTTTGTTCTTTTCCCTCTTTATTGTAAAACGTGTAGCTGTGATAGAAAGAGTTTTTCTGTTCAGGTACTATGGTAACCTGGGGATTTGCTCCTACCCATTCCACCGTCACAACATCGCGGGTTTCTTTGAGGGCAAGACCCACTTTTTCGAATTCGCGCCAATCATCAATGCTTTTGAAACCCTCTTTTTTGCGCTGCATCCGGGCAATTTGCTCTTCGGGGGTGCGCGGCTTTTTTTCGGTTTTCAGAAAAGAAAGTATTAAGCCATTCCTGGTAAACAAAAAATCTTCACCTCCTCCATCAAAAGCATACTGTACATCATTTTCGTTGCCTGCAGGGGGGGTAAATTGACCTTTGTTTTCTATGAACACACGGAGGTCTTTGCGCATTACATACCAGTTGGTATTTCCAGATGACTGAGCGTAAAGCAATAAGGATATTGCACCCAGGGTAATGCAGATAAAAGTTTTTTTCATCAGAGGGGTTATGTTTATCTAACAAAGTTAGATTTTTTTGCATAATTGTATAAATTCACTTTGTGAATGAGTTAGGTAAAAACTGAATGTCTTGAAGTATTTATTAACACCTTTTTCCTGGATTTATGGTTTGCTGACCGGCTTGCGCAACTACCTGTACGACAAGCGCATATTAAAGTCAGTAAGATTTGATTATCCGGTAATTTGCATAGGAAATCTATCTACAGGCGGTACGGGTAAAACGCCTATGTTAATTTATTTACTTCACCTGTTACAATACACACACATGGTTGCCACGCTTAGCCGTGGTTATGGAAGGCGCACGAGCGGCTTCAGGGTGGTAAAATTTAATGATAAAGCAGAAAATGTGGGCGATGAACCGTTAATGATTAAGCGGCAGTTTCGTGAGGTAATGGTAACCGTAGGAGAGGAGCGTGTAACTGCTATTCCGGAGATTTTACAATTAGCGCCTGAAACAGACGTAATCATCATGGATGATGCTTTTCAGCACCGTTCTGTGCGGCCGGGCCTTTCAGTATTATTGACATCATACCATAGCCCTTTTTTCAGTGATTACCTCTTGCCGCGCGGCAATCTGCGCGAGGGGCGTGCACAGTATAGGCGCGCAGATATAATAGTGGTAACCCAATGCCCTCCGCATCTTACTGTTGCCGAAAAATTAAGGTGGCAACAACGCATAAAACCCTATCGCTTTCAAAAAATTTATTTCACCTCGTATGAGTATGGCCCTATGTACTCATTTTATGAACGCGAGTGGTTATATGACCTTACACCCGATACACACGTATTGCTGCTCTGCGGCATAGCAAACCCCGAAGGACTTTTTAGTCATCTGTCGCGTCTGGCGCGAAAAGTTTACCTGCGTCGCTTCAGGGACCATCATCTGTACGATACAAACGACCTGGACAGCGTTTATGAAACGTGGAAACACCTGCCCGGTGAGCGTAAAGTGATTATCACTACCGAAAAAGACGCTGTGCGCCTATTACCTTACCGCGATTGGCTGCTTGCCCATAACCTGGGAGTTGTAGTACAACCCATCGCCATGAAATTTTTATTTGATGAGGGGCCTGCGTTTGACCGCGACATACTGCGCTACATAGATTGGGAAAAAACTCGCTTAATTGGTCAACAACTTTAGTTTTGCGCCAAACCCACTACATGGAAAATTTATTTACGCGCATTGAAGAAACCGCAACATTCCTGCGTAGCAAAATCAATTCACAGTACGAGTACGGGATAATACTTGGTACAGGACTTGGTAACTTAGTGAATCAAATTGATGTTCACCTGCAAATATCTTACCGCGATATACCCAATTTTCCGCAGGTGACAGTTGTAGGTCACAAAGGCCAATTGATATTCGGAAAGTTAGGCGGCAAAAACGTAATGGCCATGAGCGGCCGCTTTCATTATTACGAGGGTTATACCATGTACGAAATTACCTTCCCCATACGGGTAATGAAAGCGCTGGGTATTCATACCCTGATTGTGTCCAATGCAAGTGGCGGCATGAATCCTGAGTTTGAGGTGGGTGACATTATGATTATCACCGACCACATCTATTTGCATCCCGAACACCCGCTGCGCGGGAAAAATGACGATCGTTTAGGTCCTCGCTTCCCCAACATGAACCACGTGTATGATGAGGAGTTGATTAGAAAGGCGCTGTCAGTAGCAGTTGATAACAACATCCGTTGCCATACGGGGGTCTATGTTGGCGTACAAGGTCCTACATTTGAAACTCCTGCCGAGTACAGAATGTTTCATCGTATGGGCGGAGATGCGGTAGGTATGAGCACCACACCGGAAGTGGTGGTTGCTCGCCACTGCGGCATGCGGGTATTCGCGCTCTCGGTAATCAGTGATATGGGCTATCCACCAGAAAAGGCAGATGATGCTACGCACGAGTTTGTACTGCAAAAGGCAAAGGCGGCGGAACCGCACATGACAAAAATAGTTACGGGACTTCTGGAGCAGTTATAGTATTAAAATCAATATCAACTGACCGGGTTAAGCACTATGCTGAAAATTTTATATTGGCTCATATCGCGCCCGTAGTAGAATTTGTCGAGCGCCTCATACATGTTTTGCGCTCTGAAGTAAGATGTATGGAGTTTATTTTCTCCTATTTTTATCCATTGTATGGTCATACTGTTGGCAGTGGGGTAATGATTATCAATGTACTCCAGCATTTTTTTGAGGGCGTCTAATTTGTCAGTACCTGTAACGGAATGAAAAAGAAACGACTGCTCGTGCCGTGGATTAACCGTTACGAGATCCAGGCGCACGGTTTCGTTTTTCTGCTTGTAATTGAAAATGAGATTTTCTGGTTCTATGCCCAGCCGTTGTGCTATTTCTTTTTGATAACGGGCGGTTTCTACATTTTCATCTGAGCGTGTCATATAGTTTAGCTTAATTTATCAGCAATAGTGTCCACGATGCCGTAATTCACCGATTCCTCGGCATTCATCCAGTAATCGCGGTCAAAATCCTTCATCACCTGCTCGAAAGTTTTGCCGCAATTTTCTGCTAATATGCGGGCGGTTAATTCTTTGGTTTTCAGAATTTCGTTAGCAGTGATTTCTATGTCTGTTGCCTGACCGTACATACCGCCCAGCGAGGGCTGGTGTATCATCACCCGCCCGTGTTTCCATATTTTCCGCGAACCTTTTTTACCGCCGCTTAATAAAATAGAACCCATAGATGCAGCCAGTCCCATACAAATAGTATGCACCGGAGAGGAAATCATCTGCATGGTGTCGTATATCACCATGCCGCTGGTAACTACTCCTCCCGGACTGTTAATGTAAAAATAAATATCTTTACCAGGTTCAATGGCATCAAGGTACAAAAGGCGGTTCACCACACGCTCTGCGCTTTCGTCATGTACTGGTCCCCACAGAAACACGCGCCGCTGCTCCAGAAATTTATTTTCAAATTTCATAAAACCGCCAGTGAATTTTTCAATCCACTCATCGGGTTTGGCAGGATCTTGCGTGTGGGTTAGATGCGGGATATGGGCCATGTATTTAAATTTTCAGGATGCGAGTATAGGAAAAATTATTTCAGTGGTACATGTTACCGGTGCTGCGGAGCGTAGATGAGTTTTCTCTATTAGCCGGTGAGTGAAATCGCCTGAAAATTTCCTGCGCAATAAACTGCGGGTCGTGCGATTGCATGCACAAGAAATGTTTTTTCGGGCATCGGGCATATCCTAACTTGCTGCATGGCCGGCACGAAAGACCGTGCACCTCAATATTTATGTGTTCGGTCATGTAAGGGTACATACCGAAGGAGGGTGTGGTATTGCCCCACAGAACGATAGTATTTTTTTTGAATGCTGCGGCAATATGCATCATACCGGTATCGTTGGTCACCACTAAATTGCTTTGGCGAATAGCTGATGCCGACTGGTTTAAGGTGAGTTTGCCACACAAATCCAATAAAGGGTAATCTGGTGCATGATATTTAATTTCCATAGCAGTAGCAGTGTCTTCGCGACCACCTAAAAGCACTACCGGTATATCTTTACCCTGTATCATTCGGAGGGTCTCTGCTATTTTTTGCGGCGGAAACTGCTTGGTTTTTTGTTTAGCGCCAACCACCCACACGGCAAACCCTTTCTGAAAGTCAGATGGAAGAAACTCTTCGCCAATTACATCCTTTTCGCTCAAGTAATATTCTAAGCCGAGATTATCATTTCTTACATCCAATTTACGCACCGCTTCAAAATATCTGTCCACCACATGCAATGGTGGCAAGCGGTTTATTTTAAAGTTTACCCACAACCATTTTTTAAAATTCAGTTTTGGAAAAGACGTAGCAGGTGCAAAGAGCAACCATTTTATGAGCTGTGTGCGCTGATTATTATGCAGGTCAATAATATAATCAAACCTCTGCCTGCGCAATGTTGTGATGAGTGAAAGTAAGTTGCCTTGCAATAAATGCAAATGGTGGATGTGCGGGTTGTGTTTGAGAAGATCGGCATAAACGGACTTGGTGGCATAATGGATTTCCGCACCAGGGTACCGATGGTGCAAACATCGCAGGATAGGAGTTGTCAAAACAATGTCGCCTATGGATGAGAAACGCAGTACGAGGAATTTCACGCCAGCGAATGTAATCGGGAATTCGGTAAGTGCAGAAGTCAAAGTAATCTAAATATCTGTAATGTGAAATGTGTTCGTTTTTTTTGTGTGTGAGGATTTCGCTTTGATTTGCATTTGAATCATTTGCAATATATTTCTTTTTGAATTGTGGGAGTTGTAAAACGACAGAGTATTAAAAACACGGTAAGTACCTATCTGGGTATTGTATTGGGCTTTATATCGTTACTGATTATTCAACCCCGGTTTTTAAAGGCCGAAGAGATAGGTTTGGCGCGCGTGTTGTTTGCGTTCTCCTCTTTAGTCAGTATGATAATACCGCTCGGTATCAACAATGTAACCGTGAAATACTTTTCACTGTTTCGCAACGAAACCAGAAAACACCACGGTTACCTGGGGTTGATGTTATTGGTTTTCGGGATTGGATTTTTACTGTGCACAACCGGTCTGTTCCTTTTTAAAGAATTTATCATTGCGCAATATCGCAGGCAATCACCTCAATTTATTGAGTACTATAACTACATCATACCGTTCAGTTTCTTTTTGGGGTTATTTAATCTGTTGAGTGCATATTTAAATACAATCTACAAGTCCACCGTACCATCTTATTTAAATGATATTTGGAGCCGGCTGGGATACATAGCAGTGATACTGCTGTATTGGTTCGGAAAATTGACCTTACCGCAATTTGTAATTCTATACATAGGTGTGTATGCCTTGCAAGGTCTGATTGCTTTATTCTATCTGCTAAGTGTTGACAAACCTTCGCTGCATGTAGATTGGACACACCTCCGCAAGTTGCCTTTACGCGAAATGTTTGGTTTCGGGCTGTTGTTAATGGCGGTAAACCTGGCGAGTTTGGGCTTAAAAACCCTGGATGCTGTTTTTTTAGGAAAATTTCAGGCGTTAAGCGCAGTGGGTGTTTACACCATTGCGGCTTTTATTCCCACGGTAATAGAGGCACCTCTGAATGCTATGGATCGTATCACTATAGCAAAATACTCTCAGGCGTATGCTGCGGGTAATCGCGAAGAGATGCGAAATATTTACTATCAATCTGTAAGGTATATGTCTGTAATTGCGGGCTATTTGCTGGCAGGCATCGTCACAAACATTGTATTCCTTTTAAAAATGATTGGTAAAGATTATGCAGGTGCATATCAGGTGGTTTACATAATAGCTGCAGGTTCGTTTGTGAGTATGTTGGGCGGCAGTAGCGTGGGGTTGCTCGTATATACATCCAGATGGTGGATGGGCGCTTTAATACTCATTTCTGTTTCACTTCTGCATGTAGTTTTCAATATGACGTTTATACCTCACTGGGGACTGAATGGCGCTGCAATGGCAACTGCGCTCTCGTCTTTTGTATTCACTTCCCTAAAATTTACCTATATCTATAGTAAATTCAGGTTCCAACCCATTGATTTTAATATCTGGAAAGTGATAATGATCACGGCAGTTTGTATTTTTTCAGCTTTACTGGTGCCCGAAGTAGAGCCGGTATGGTTGAATATTTTGATGCGCGGCATGTTGATTACATTTATCTATGCCGGTATGTTGTACTACTGGCGATTGGTTCCTGCATTGACCGACCTGCGCATGAAAAAATAAAAATAAAGTTCCGGAAGTTTATTGCCTTGTAGTACCGGATTTTTTGACCACACACCAAGCCCAGAGAATAAGAAGTAGTTGCATTGGTAGGCGCATATATAACAGCCACCTTGGTATATTCCATTCATCAGCTTGCAGCGCCATATTGATATTGGCAGGGAAAACAGCGATCAAAAGGATGATAATACCCATGGCACTCCATTTACGGGCGGGGGCATACCAAAGCGCTGCACCCAACAGTATTTCAGCAGCGCCACTGATGTAAACGGCTGCCATGGGAAATATAAACGGACGGGGAAGCATGCGTAAATAATAATCGGGCAGCAGAAAATGTGTGATACCTGCCGCCACATATACAGCCCCCATAAGATTTGCTAAGCAGGGTGAGTTGCGCATGGGATTTGATATGGACGAAAATAGTAATTAAGCTCTACGTTGTAATCTGAACTACGCAGCTATTAGTTCCTTATGAAGTGGGAGTTGGAAGGTTATTTGTCCGGTAAAATTAATACCTCAGTAAACCGGATGTATCAGGTACATGTCTTTAATAATATCGTTCAGGTCCATGTAGGCATTCACGGCTGCGCTGTAATCTTCAAATTCGTGGAGGTAAAGTTTATAAACTTCGCTGCCGTGTAATCGCTCTTTTTCAACAGCCAGTTGAGGCATGTATCGCTTTGGTAGTTTACTGGCGATTTGAACCAGTTTGCCACGATGCACAGTAGTGAGCAGGCGAATTCTGAAGCATCGTTCATCTGTAGGTGTAAATAAGCTATCCAAATGCACCACCGCACTATCGGGCGTGATGATAGTGTCGTTGTGCTTTATGTTTGCAATCCAGAGTTCATCTTCTGTGCCGGGTTGTATTACTTCATAGAACACTTTTGCCGTACCGCGTCGCACAAAACCTAAAATGGATGCCGCCATGTATGTCAGGTCAAGCTCTCTGCCTGCAATGAATGGCCCCCGGTCGTTTACGCGTACGATAACGGAATGGTTGTTTTCAATATTGGTAACTCGCAACACAGTACCGAATGGTAGCGTTTTGTGAGCACAGGTAAGTTTGCTGTTGTCGAATATCTCTCCATTAGCTGTTTTGCGTCCATTAAAAAAGTCAGCGTAATATGATGCAACAACGAGTTCCTGAGCAATCAGGTTACATGTGACTAATTGCGAAATAACGAGTAACGGATATTTGATATGAGTGAGGAGACGTATATTCATTCGCGTATATTTATATACTTGTTTGAAGTGTATTAATCTCCTTGCTTTAAGTATTTGATAACCAAATATTATACCAATAGATATCTTTTGTAACTTATTTTAATATATCAACACTATGATTAACATAATTTGTTGACAACTAGTCAGCTTATTAAAAATTTTCAACATTTTATTGACAATATTTCATACTCTTATAAATATGCAAAAAGTTATCAACTTGATTGGTAAAGTAAATTTTTGTACCGTGTTTATGACGTTATAGCAGTGAGTGTACGACCAAATGTACTAGCATGTAGTATAAACTTTACACAAATAAACTATTATATGTACAAACACCAAAAAGAGGAATGTTTATTTAACCCGCAAATATATTATATATTAATTTAATGCATTCTGTCGCCACGTATTTGCATGTCAGCGATTACACGGGCTTCGTAATGCAACCATTCGTTCCAGCGTTTCAGTACTTTTTCTTTGCCTCCAAAGTGGCATGCCATATCCAGAAACAATTTGTAATGACCTGCTTCGCTTACCATCAGATTGCGGTAAAAACTTTTCAGTTCAGCATCGTCAATTTCTTTTGATAATATTTTAAAACGCTCGCAACTGCGGGCTTCTATCAGGGCGGCAAAAAGCAGTTTTTCAATCAGAGTATCAGTGCGGCGCCCGCCGTGGCGGATAAATTTTTGCAATTTGTTTACATATTCATCTTTGCGCTGTAAGCCGAGTTTGAGTCCTCGCTTTTTAAGTTGGGTCAGTACCAATTCAAAGTGACCCCATTCTTCCTTAACAATGGGCGAGAGCGCCTCCACCAGCTCAGGATAATCGGGGTAGTTTTGAATTAATGAAATAGCCGTAGATGCCGCCTTTTGCTCGCAATAGGCATGATCCGTGAGGATATCTTCAATCGATTTTTTGGCAAGGTTTGCCCAGCGCGGGTCAGTGGGGAGTTTCAATCCGAGCATAGTGTATCATGTACCTGCTTTTTGCAGTACTGCTGTTGGGCAAAATTAAAACGAAAATCATAATGTTGTTTTCTTTTCATGTATATGAAATTCGTTTTTCGCATCAAAGGTTTATTGTTTGTAAAAAGGTAAG
The DNA here is from genome assembly GCA_025057415.1 of Chitinophagales bacterium. Taxonomy (GTDB): domain Bacteria; phylum Bacteroidota; class Bacteroidia; order Chitinophagales; family LD1; genus Bog-950. Next base: position 5,460 of record JANWXI010000048.1, on the reverse strand, counting down.
CTTAAAATTCAGATGTTAATTTAACTATCTAAGTACAGCAAATATTGTTTAATTGAAATAACCGGTTCGTTATTGCGTTTTATTGATATGAAAATATTTCTTGCAGTTTGGTGTTTGATGTTCATTACAGCAGCACAAACAAATGTCGGGCAGTGGCTGCGCCTCATACCGGGTTATCAGCAAGAAAGTTATTTTAAAGAAAGGGTGTATCTGGAACATACCTGGAACAGTTTTATTGAACTTAAGGCGGCGCATGAAACTATTGACCCTCAGCATTACGTTTATCATTTGCTTAACAGCGCTTTATTCTTTGCCACGAATAAATGGCGCGTGCGCAACCGATTTCCTGCGCTGGCATACCACCGGGCGCTGCGCGATGCTGCAGCCATTCATACACATCAGATGGTGCAGTATAATTTTTTTAGTCATGTAAATAACCTACATGAACCTATTTCACATCCGCATAAGCGCCTGGCTGTTGCAGGGCTACCAGATGTGCGCATGGGGGAGAATTGCGATTACACATACATTGATTTACAAAAACCGCCCACTTACATGCAACTTGCCGAAAAAATTATCTCCGATTTTCAAAGAAGCACGGGTCACAGACGTACCATGTCTAGCACTGTATTTACGCATCTCGGTATTGCCGCAGAGTTCGAGAGCTTGCCTAAAGGGTCGTATCACTATCTCAAAGTAACGCAGTGTTTAGCAACTGTAGAGTAGTTTTACATATTCGCAGTGTTACACATCAAATGGTTACATTCAATATTCTCACAGTTATAAATTGCATTGGTTGAGTGGTAGTTAATTGTGAAGTTTTTTATCTATACTTAAACAGTGATAGTTACAACGCGAAGATGCTGAATATGTAAGGTGTGTTATTGTAGAGTTAACGCTATATGTGGATTGATTATGAAAGTAGCAGTGGACAGGCGGAGTTAACTGACCGCTCCTTGTAAACATATTATATTTTAATAATTCATTTGCCATAAAAAATAGTTTAAAAATTCTATTTTTGTTCAGTGAGTTCAACGGTAAAAAACAAGCAAGAGCTTCGGCAACGTATTTTGTCGCATGAGGATGATTTGCGGTCTTAAGGAGTTGTTTAGTTAGGTGTATTTGGTTCATTTGTACGAGATGAAGTAAATGATGCGAGTGATGTAGATATATTTGTACATATAGCCCCTCAATATAAAACACTTAAAAATTTTATTTCGCTGGCGGAGTTGCTGGAAGAAATTACCTGCCGTAAAGTAGAACTTGTTACCCCTCAATCATTAAGCAAATACATAGGCCCGTATATTTTAAAAGAGGTAGAATATGTATTACTCGCAGCTTGAATATTTACGTCACATATATGAAGAATGTGCATTTATCCTTAAAGTGACACAAGGTAAATCGCAACAACAAATTATAGAAGATGAGGTATTAAGTAAAGCCATTATCAGAAGTTTTGAGATAATAAGTGAAGCTACAAAAAAATAAACGAAGAGGTAAAAGCCAGATACCCTCAAATTGCATGGAAAGAAATGTAGGGCATGCGCGACCGGCTTATTCATGATTATTTTGGCGTTGACTACGATATAGTGTACAACACGATAGTAAAAGATATACCGCATTTACCCCTTGAATTGCATCGGATAAAAAAAAATTGAAAGTAAAGAATGAATGTACTGATAGCTATCGTAAAAATCAGATTGCAGTTAGTATAACAAGAGAACAATATTTACAAAAGCGTTATATAACCTTATTACTTATTTTGGGATATTTACTGTGTGATATATTTTTTGTAAAAATGAGATAATCGCTGATGAGCACCTGCCTAAGGCAGGTGCTCGGTCGGGTATATTGTTTTTAATCAAATCATTTTTGAGAGCCGTAGGGTTATTATCAAATCTGTGTGTAATATGTTCGCAAGTAGTAAATCGTATGTTGAAGAAAGCATTAGTCGTTTAACCGATATGCGCTGTACATCCACTTGACAGCGCGAAAGCCGGGTGAGGGATGCGGAGGGCGCGAGCGCAGCGAAGCGGTGCGTAACGAAGTGGAGCACGGGAGCGAAGCGTACCCCGTAGCCAGCCCGACCCCGCTGCGAAGCGCAGCCGCGCGGAGCGGAGCAGCGGGGGCACCCCCAAAAACAAAAAAAAATTTAGTATATAAATAATTTTATATACATTATGTAATTATTCAGTCGTTATTTACTGAATTGATTGCGGTAATCGGTTTTGGTGATTTACTCAGGGCTGATATGCGGGGCTTTTGTATTTTAAGCCGCAGTCAACTACCGTACAGGCGCCGCGCATAAGCTCCGCACAGAGCGCTCAAACCTGCAGTAATACCGCCTACCGCTCCGGTGAGCAGGAGCAAAGCCCACACGCTACCACCAAGAGGTAGTAGCCGCGCTACGCGGGCGGCGAGGATATGCTCGTTGGCGATTGATAGCCATGCTGCGTAACCGCTCCACAATAGAAATATGGCAAGGAAGCCCGCAGTAAATGCAGCCGGCAGGGAAAGCATGCGCAAATACGCAATGGCAAATGCAGCAAGGGCAATGCTCCACCAGGGTAAAAGCAACTGCAGAGCAGCTGATAACGCTGCTATCGAAATTATACTGATGAGTATGTTGCGCATAGTTATTTGGGTTGGTATGTGACCGAAAATAATTTTACGGAGCTTAGTTTTTGGAGATCATTAGAAGTGTGTGCTATGAAATACTCGCCTCTTGCCCATACGTTCACGCCATTGTCGTAAAAGCGACTGCCGGGGTTACCGCTTTGTCCGCCGGGTATGATGACGTGCGCTTTCTTTTCGCCAAAGTCAACAATCATGCGCCACGAAGGACCTGCTGTGGTAGAGGTTGCATTCACTATGCCGCGATTGCCGCCGCAATACACGTTCAGTGCGCTGAATGCGTCTAAGCCGGGGATCAGGTGTGAAATTTTGGTGGCTTTGTAGGAGCCCCAGTCCTTAACGGATTTATCTTTTTTAATATATGTTTTTTCTGTACTGCTTAATTCGCTTACTTCGGTAAAGTAGGGGCTTTTGATACTGTCTTCTATGGCTCTGAAACTCATATTGACGATGTCTTTTCTGGTTTCGCGGGCAGGAGTTTGCAGGTTGTCGTAAAAAGGCATGGTACTATCAGAGCGCAGCAGCGAAACGGTTACGTAAAAACTGGGCTGTTTCATGGGTTGGGGTTGCTGCTGCGTTTCATCCCAAAGAAGATTTCGCAGCGTCTGCCACCAGATTTCAAAATACACAGGGGCTGTTTGGTGCGGGTCGTTGTAGTAGTTCCATTGTTGCAGTGTGTGAAGAATATTTAACTGTGATGGGGTGAGCGAAGCAGTATCGAGTAGTGTTAGCAAAACAGGCAGAGCTTCGCTGGCGTGGAGGTTGTAGTTGTCGTTTTGCAATTTCATCATAGCAGCGGCATCTGTTTTTTCTGCTTGCGAAAGCAGGCGGTTAATTCTGCGGTTGCGATAATTTTCGTATTGACCCACGCCGGGGTAGTAGTACGGATAGGTAAGGTCGGTAGGGTGTTGATTGGCAGAGCTTACAAAACCGCGCGCGGGATTTTTGATGTGTGGATTGTGCTCGTAGGGGATGAATGTTTTCCAGGGAATCGCCTCTTGCTCGTTTTGTATAAAGGCGTTTCGCTTCGTCATTATAGGAAAGCGCCCCTGTTGTTTGATGGCGATATCGCCATCGTGTGATGCAAAAACAAAATTCTGGGCGGGGCATGTAAAATAATTAAGCGCTTGCAGGTAGTCGTTGTAGTTTTTGCCGCGGTTGAGCAAATAGAATGTTTTAAATTCATTGGAAGGGAGGTGGGCTGTCCAGCGCATGGCAAGGAATTTTTTGCCGGGGTCACTGCCATAGTTATCGTCAAAAACTACGGGGCCAAATTCTGTGTATCGCACTTCTTCGGTAAATTCTTTACCGCCTCTTATTTTGTAGATTTCTTTGCGAACGGAAGCGCGGTTGTATTGCTCTTTGCTTACACGCGCGTAGTCGCGTACGTCGCGGCCCGCGTTGGTTACGCCCCATGCAATGGAATCGTTGAAACCTGAAATCACAGCAGGCGCGCCGGGCAAAGTGGCACCATATACATTCATACCAGGTGAAACCAAATGCATTTCGTACCAGATAGAGGGCAAAGTGAGGCGCAGATGCGGATCGTTACACAAGATGGGTTTGCCGGTAGCCGTCTTACTGCCGCTCACAGCCCAGTTGTTTGAACCGGTTATTTCATCGGGCTTTTGCCATGAGGATGGTATGTAACCGGTAAAATACTGCGTTGAATTGCCGGGGTTTTGGCAGTGTGTATATGATATTGTAGTTGTACGTGCTGCACTCTCCGTGCCGGACGTGTGGGGGAGAGAGTTGGCAGTGTCTCGTACGGGTGTAAAGTTCCAAACTGTACCTTTGGGGATAATCGGATCTTCATCGGCAATGAACTCGGGATATAATTTTTGGAATAATTCTGTGCCGTATCGGGTAATGAAGTTTGTGTTTTCAATGTCGTAATCAAACACGGCAAGCATGTTGGCCATGTGTTTGAGCAGCAGGGCAACCTTTATGGGTTTCCACTCTTCGGGAGCAAAATCGAGCAGCTTATACTCAATGGGGTAATCTTTTGGACTGAGAGAACGGATATGTTCGTTTACGCCACGGCAGTAGGCGAGTATCAGGTTGCGGCTAAGAGTATCTTGTTCAATGAATTCGTAAGCTTTTTCGGCAGCATAAACCATGCCGGTGCGGCGCATGAGCCGGTCGTTATCGAGCGCTGCCTCACCGGCTATTTCGGTGAGGCGGCCCGCAGCGGCATAAGTGGAAATTTCCATCTGAAACAAGCGGTGGCGGGCGGTGATGTACCCTTGCAGGTAATAGAGGTCTTCATCGTTTTTGGCAAATATGTGGGGCACCAATCGTTCATCATAAACAACAGTGGCTTCATCTCTGAGCCCGGGAAGGCGGCAAACACCATCGCTGAACCGGTGGTTTTCAGCATTTTGCCAAAATCCCGTAAAAGGATTGAGGAACTTTCCGAAAGGGGGAATTTTACCTTGTTTTGTGTTGAGCAGGTAAATGAGTCCAAACGTGATGAGCAGTAACAATAAAAATTTCAATGATTTCACGGGCAAGCTTTATGGCTGCGTGAAAATATAAATTGATAAATTTTTGCGGTGATGAACGAACAAAAAAGATTTTGGTACAGCGTGGGATTTATGATGATGTTTGTGGTGATGATGTGGGTCGTTTTTTTTCTTTCAGAGTTTGCTGAAGTAGATTTCAGCGGTTGGGCGAATGCTCCCAAAAGTGAGGCAGGGTTGGCAGGCATCGTATTATCGCCCCTGGTGCACGGCAGTTGGGAACATATATTGTCAAACACTTTACCCTTTATGATTTTATTCACGGTATTGCTGAACGCCTACCCTGCAGCATCTATGTATGTGT
>JANWXI010000047.1 GCA_025057415.1 Chitinophagales bacterium | reverse complement strand
CTGCTTTGCTCCGCATAGCTACGCACAGCAGCGGGGTCGGGCTGGCTACGGGGTACGCTTTCGCTCCCGTGCTTCACTGCGTTACGCACCGCTCCCTGCGGTCGCGCCCTCCGCATCCCTCACCCGGGCAAGCGCTCCGGCAGCCCTTGTATAGTGCAGAGCGGCACAGGAATGCAGGTGCTGCAGTGAAAATATGTATAAATAATAAAGCTAATGTGATAAGTGGGTGTTACGGGGCGCGCGCCCCGAGCTCGTCATCCAACTAAACTTCACAGCAATTACCCTGCGAGCCGCCGCAGGCGGCTCGCAGGGTAAAAACCCAAATGTTCGCTTTCTTATATAGCGCCGCGCCCGCGCCCACGGCGCGGGCGCGGAAAATCACAACTACATAAAAAAAACAAACTAATCCGCCTCTATTACACTGCTTTCGTCATGAGCAATCTCGTACCCACTGGCCATAAAACACGCGCTCCGCAGCTTTGCTGCGGAGCGCGGTAAAATATTCCGTACAATCAACTTCTTAATTCAGCGCCTTCAGCATCTCGTTGGCAGTGGCATCGTTGGGGTCTAACTCAAGTGTCTTCATAAAGAAGGACTTCGCCATCTCGTTGTTTTTGGCTTTCTCATACTGATATAAACCGCTGAAGTTATACGCCTCTATCAGCTTCGACTTGTGCGTCTTGGGATCCTTCTCCCCTATTTCTATCACTTTCTGGTACAAGGGCAATACCGAAAATAAATCGTTGCTCATCTTAAAGTTAATCACGTTGGTTTGTGCCTTCCAGTAATAACCGTCAATAGACGTGGGATACTTATTGATTAACTCAGTGAACGTATTGTCGGCACTAATAGAGTCGCCCACATAAATGTAACAGCGCCCAAGGTAATAGTAATCAACATTGGTAAAACGCGTGCAATTTTCTTTTTTAATGTTGTATTGCACGATGGCATCGCGGTAGCGCTTCGCTTTATACAGCGCTGAAGCATAATCGCCCAGCAAGTCGCAGTTGAGCGAATCGTTTTGCAGCGCAACGGCATAGAATTTCATCGCCCTTGCCGTGTCGCCATATTGCGAAGCGATTTTGGCAGAGTATATATAGTCGCGGGGTTTGGGCTTACTGTTCGGGTTATCCCAAAAACGCTTCATGGCATCGTAGCCGTCTTTGTAGCGCTTCAGTTCGTAATTGCTGTAAAACTGAAAGCGGAGGTAATCAATATCATCCGGAGCCACCTGCAAACCTCTATTGGCTTCCTCTAATGTTTTTTCGTAGTCTTTGTTACGAAAATACATTTCCATGAGTGCCTTGCGGGCGCGCAGGTCCTCGGGATTTTTGTTGATGTATATCTTGAAGTTCTCCGTCATTTTATCGTACTGCCGGGTGAAATAGTACGCCTCGCCCAACTCTTTGTAAGGTAATGCTGCCGAGGGGTCTAAGGCAATGGCTTTGTTGTAACACTCTATGGCACGGTCATACACTTTACCGCTGAGCCATATACGGCCCTGCTTTACCCATGCGAGCACGTTTTTACTGTCAAGCTCAGTAGCGTATTCATATTTGTTCATCGCTTTACCGGCCATGCTCTGGTCGTTTGATGAGTTTGCCATGTAGGCATCTGCCAGGGTGAGCACTATGGTCACATTCTTATTATCCAGGTTAAATGCCGACTCCAGATGTTGAATAGCGGCTGCGGCATCTATCACCTCAGGGCGCAGGTATGCATCGCCTATTTCATAAAAAATTGCAGCGCTTTTGGATTTGCTCGTTTGCAGGGCGCGGTCAAAATTTGCCTTGGCTTCTGTTTTGTTTTTGCTCATCAGCGCCAGCCGGCCGTTGGCAACATAACCCAGCGCTGTGCGCGTATCGGGGTTAAACACCAAGCGGTAAAACATCTTTGCTGAGTCGGGTTCATCATCTTTCAGATAGGCGTTACCAAGATAGTAGTACACTTCATGCTTGGGGACTGAGCCGGCGCTCAGCAGTTTGTAAAGTATCTGGCGCGCCTTAAAATAGTTCTCGTTGTCAATTTCCTTTTGCGCATCTGCAAGTGTTTGCGCGCCTGCGGTTGTGTAAAAAATCAGCGTGAAAATGACGAAAAGTGGTTTCATCGTAGTTGCTTTAATGGTTTTGTTTTATATGATTTAAAATAGTGTGCCGCGTTTTATGGAATTACTTCCAAAGGGCCTGTATTAACATTTATTTGCCTTTCGGGCATACGGGCAGGTACCAAACCTGCCTTCAGGAAAATCCGCGCGCCTTTCTCACGATACAGAAAGTTTACAAACAACCACGCAGGGCTGTCACCATGTCCGTACCGAATTATTGCATATACAGGCCGCGCGAGTGGATAAACTCCTGCGGCAATATCGCTTTGGGTTGCGCTTGCCATCACCGTTTCTCCTTTTTCGTTTTGGAGGCGTAAACTTAAAATTTTTACCTGCGTAAGCATTTTCTGTACGTTCGGGTCATCGTTATCGCTCAGCATAGCAAAGGGAACAAAGCCCACGGCATCGGTTTGACGAGTACAATATTGTATCACCTCATCGGCTGAGTGCAGCGCGTACAAACGGTCTGTGGGTTTACCGTTAAACCCCATGGCATTCAATACCTGCGTAACGGCACCCGACTTCTGGTGCTCAAATACTAACTTTATCTTATCGCCTGCTCCAGCCGTAAAAAGTTTGCGCAAATCATCCACATCAAAATAGCTGAAGGGGCTTTTTATTCCGGCAATCAACGCCACAGCATCGTAACATACCATCACTTCGCGCGGGTAGAGCGTATCGCGGTTTTTCATTTGCTCTTTTTCTGAAGCAAGCAGGGCACGGGTAATTATCAACACCGAATTTTTTTGCTGTCGAAAACTGTCAAGCGCATCATCCCCGAAAGTGTACGAAATATTGAGTTTAACACTATCGTAAAGATACTCAAATACCTCCTTATGCTGTCTCAGCACCGGAGCCAAACTGTAATCGGCAAACACCTTCACCTCACCCTTGTAGGTTTTGTGGCGCCCGGCATCTCCGTAAGGGGTGGCGCTACCACCCTTGTGTTGTGCCGACGGGTTATTGCAGGCACACACAAACCACAAAACAACCCATGGCAGTAACAGGCAATAACTACTCCGCATCTCTCTTAGCGCTGTTGTAATCTACAAAAAAGGTTACGCCCCTGTAAACACCGTATAAAAATAGCAAAGCCGAAAATCCGGTACGTGTGCCGGGATCCAGCTCGCGGGCAAGTGTGGGTAGAAAAAACATGGCAGAACCCAACCCCATAAACAACAAACATGCCCCTGCCTTCCACAACAAGTCAGGATGCGTTACTAATATTTTAAAAAAACGATTCATGCTTATTTGGAGAGGCAAAGTGCAGTTGCAAAAAAATCACTTGTACAATTCATTTGCATATATACAACTTAACCGGTTGCATATTATTGCTCAAAACATCATTCAAACGCCAAAAACATGATAAGCATTTTAAACATCAAAAATAATCCTTTCCCAATGTACAAATCCGATATGTAACAGTTTAATAATTCGCTAAAACGGCATTAAACAAAAAATCATAACCACTCTTTAAAAGAATGGTTATGATTTTCATGGTTATGCAGATGCGTTTTTATTGTAGTTTAAACACCACAGGCAGGTTGTAGTAAACCTTCACGGGTTTCCCCTGTTGGCGGCCTGGTTTAAATTTAGGCAACATTTTCACCACGCGAACTGCTTCTTTGTCGAGTCCCGGGCTTACCCCGCGTACCACCGTTACATCGGTTACGGAGCCGTCTTCAGCTACCACAAAACGGATGAGTACTTTACCCTGGATGTCATTGTCTCGCTCCATCTGGGGGTATTGGATGTTGCTGCGCAAAAAATTCATTAGTGCGGCATCACCACCCGGAAACTCAGGCATCTGCTCTACAAACGTAAAGGGTTTGTCTTCAACTACGGGGGTTTCAGCCACAGGGGCGGGCTCTTCTATTACTTCTTTGGCATTCGGATCTCCTTCCTGGGTTACAGTGGAGATGGTTTGATCTTTAATATCCTCAATTTTGGTTGGTTCCTCTTCATCTTCGCGCACTTCTTCTTGTTTTTTTACCACCATCTCTACAAATTTAATGGTAGGGCGGGTGGGCGGTGGTGGTGGCGGAGGTGGCGGAGGTGGAGGTTCTTTGTTAATAGAGGGTGGTTCTGCCAGCGTGACTGTTGTTTTTACCTCCACTTCCTTCTTTTCACTTGCCAAAAAAGACCAGTCAATTTGCGACAATATAATAAGTAGCACAAACCCGATAACCGATATAATCAATCCTGTGCGGATGTGCTTGGGAATTATTTTACGGATTTGGTATGCTCCATATTCCCGATTTCGTGTTTCGAACACGATATCGTCCATGGACCATCCTAAATAATTGTTTGATGTTGACATGTTGCTCTTGCTTTTAGGTTCGGTTAATCATTTAGATGCCAGATGGCTTCAAATTCCACAAATCACTCTTTGGCAAATTCCTTCACCACACCGCCGTTCATGACTGCCTCCACCTCAATGGGGTCCGGGTCCTGAATGGCGTATATTTTGCAATCTGTAATGTCCATCTCATCCAGTATGTCCACCATATTTTTGTAGCGGGCGCCTTTGAGCATTTTAATAAGTACAATGGCATCGCGGTCGCCCATATAGAATTCATTTTCCTGCTTTTGCTTGTCGCCATTTTTATCCTCCCACTTGCGTACTTTGGGGCATTCTTTCGGTACCTTTTTCATCATGTTCATAATCACCTTGCGAATGCCTTCGTCTCCTGCAAAAGTGGTTTTTTGCAAACCCGCCACTTTGAGACCTTCGTAATACCAAACCTGGTCTAAAGTGTCGAGAAGTATGTTCAATACCTGACAATCGCCCACTTCCTGTTTTAGTTCTTCGTCCTCTACCTTTTTGGGCATATTAAGCTCCATGGCTTTGGGTTTGTTGAGGGTGGTGGTGAGCATGAAGAATGAAATTAACAGAAAGGCGAGGTCCACCATGGGTGTAAGGTCCACTCTGGTGCTCATTTTTTTTGCCCGGGGACCGCCGGAGTGTTTACCACCCGCCGCCCCCGATGCCGAGGTATCAATATCTGCCATAGCGAAACTCTTTTAAGGTTTTAGTTTTCTTTTTTTGCCTCCTCGCTCTCCGCGCTGGCGCCACCCGCCAGTGTGGTAATGAGCAAGAAGCGATGTATGTCTTTTTCGGTTAATCTTTTAATCAGTTGCCGCACGTGCTCCACGTTCACGTTCTTATCGGCTTTGATGGCAATACGTATTTTGCCTTCGGTGGCATACCGTGCTGCCTGTACCCAATCGGCAAGTTGATTGCGTAGCGAGTCATACGGTATTCCGGGCATTTCCTTTTCCTGGTATTCTTTGAACTGCACGCCATCCATAGAGAGTACCCGCTTGGTATCCTCTACCGGTGTGCCCCAGGTATCGGTGAGTGCAAAAAACTCTTTCTGGTTGGGCGAAAGGTCTGTTATCATCGGGTATTTTTCACCGTACTTCTCCGCCAACTGCTCCAACATGGCGTAACGGGTTGACTTTTCTTTGAGCGAAACGAATGCCTTACCCTCTTTGTTGAGTATGATAACTACCATGTTATCAGGTGTAACCGTGGAGCGAGCCGTAGGAACATCCACAGCCACTACCGACTGGGGTTTAAACTTGGCTGTAAGAATGAAGAAGGTCAGCAACAAAAACGACACATCGCACATGGCGGTCATGTCAATTACCGGATTGCTGCGCTTTGGCTTTACTTTAGGCATGCGATGTTATTTAAGGCATGATTAAATTTTCATTACTTTTTAGTGGCCTGGAAAGTTTGGGCTATAGAGTAGCCTATTTCATCAATGCCGTACGTGAGGCCGTCAATGGTGGTGGTAAAGTAGTTATAGAAAATAATGGCAAATGCCGAGGTGCCGATGCCTATGGCTGTATTGATGAGCGCTTCTGAGATACCTGCGGCAAGGGCGGCAGGGTCGGGGCTGCCGGTGGTAGCGAGAGCCGCAAAAGCGCGAATCATACCAAGAACCGTACCCAACAGCGCCACAAGGGTTGCTACAGAGGCGATAGTAGCTAAAATGGGGAGATTTTTCTGGAGACCCGGCAGTTCAAGCGATGTAGCTTCTTCAATCTCCTGCTGTATGTTTTGCACTTTCTGCTCCAGCGTAAACTCAGTGTTTTTTTCCATTTCCTGATACTTGTGTAAACCTGCCTGTACAACATTGGCAACAGAGCCCTTTTGCTTGTTACACTCGGCAAGTGCACCATTTATATCGCCACTGTGGAGTTTGCTTTTGATAGTTTGCAGGAAGCGCTCCAAAGAGCCGCTGCCTTGTGCTTTGCGAATGGTTAAAAATCTCTCAATTCCAAATGTAAATGTTACAATGGCCATTGTCATCAAAAAGGGTACGATAAACCCGCCTTTGTAGATGATACCGAAGTAATCGCCCGGCACGGGTTCATGCTTGGCATCGTCCAGAAAGTGTTTGCGGTCGCCAAACACCAAATGGAAGATTAACTCTGACAAGATAAAAGCGACTACGATTACTACGAGCGCCCAAGGAAACTGACTGCTTTTAGGAGCTGTTTTTGCCTGACTCATGACGTGTTGGTTTTGGTGGTTGAATGGTTTAAGGTTTGTTAAATATTTTTTTGAGAGCGTCAAAAATATTTCTAAATTTTACTCTTCCAAATCAGATGTGGAAAATTTTCCTGTCTGCTCAGGAGCAAGGTTCTGCCCGCTATAACGCTACGGTTTCGTCAACATTATCAGTGTTTTGTGATTTTTACCTTCTGATGACACACCGCCGTACAACATTACAGATAATCGAAATACCACTTGTGTAGTGTACATGCAATGCCACCTCCGTTTACAGGATAAATTGTTAGTTGCGGTTAGGATATTAAGGTATTGTTAAATTTAGTGTGGCATTTTATGCTCTGCTGAGCGGTGTAACTCTCAAAACGGGTACTGATTTTTTGCATTGATTCATGAAGTACATCAAATAATCGGATGCAAATTCTCTTGCCCTTACGGAAAGACAGATGTTTTCTGTAAGCTTAACTCACAGATGCGTTATAAATAAAGGAACGTTCATCTCTTTCAAAACACGGTCTGCCATGCTCTGGTAAAACAACCTTGATAAGGTGCTGCGACTGTAGGCGCCCATGACCACTATACCAGTTAAGGCGTTTTGTTTCAGATAATTAATAAGGGTAACGGTTGTATCACCTTGCAGTATTTCATACGAAATATTCTTAAAATGCAACATAGCAAGCTCCTTGAAATTTTTGCCGTCTGCCAGATGATTGGAGCCGTTTTCGTTTACACTGACAACTATTGCATCCATTTCCCGGAAACCCGGAAAGATGTAACTGAACATTTTGAATGCATGCACACTGGATGGGCTGCCATCATAGCAAAAAACGATTTTGTCAAAATATGAGTATTTGTGCGGTACTAGCAAAACCGGGCAATAAGAGTCAGCCAGGAGGTCTTTCAGGAAAGCACTGGGTTGGTTTTCGCCCACCGAGCTGAAACCTGTGTGACTGTCAATAATTATAAAATCAGCAAAAGCGCTTTCGCGGAGCACTTCCTGCAGCGGTACGCCGCGGTCGAGGTGTACTTTATGGTGTATGCCTCTCTCTTCGCAGTAACGCCTGAATAGCGCCACGTTGAGGTTAATTTTTTCATCATCTTCTTTACGTATCTTTTCTAAACCAGAAAGGTCTATAAAAGGTTGATCAAATGTGTAATACTGCGCCAGATTGAGGTAACGCAGGTCGTGCAAAAATGCACCTACAATGAAACCATTGCCAACTTTTGCCAGTTCTGCAGCATATTGGGTTGTACTGCCGGAGTACTTCAACCCATCGTAAACAGCGAGTATTTTGCGCATACGTTTTTTTTTTACAAAGAAACTTTATCGGTTTAAAAGGTTAAACAACACAAATCAGGAACGGGGATGATTATTGTCAAGTACACCTGGTATAATCAGCGCTTCGTTATCAGGATTGCTTTAAGAGCAAGTACATCTTTTTTTAGAGTTATATTAATGAAGGATTGGTTTGGTGATTGATGGTGACTTTGCTGATTGCAATTAAAGCTGAGGTAGTGTTCGGATGGCAGAAAGTTATTTGACCATTGTGTTGATGATGTTGATGACGAACTTTTGTTGGCGGTCAGGCGGCTCAAAGCCGTATGACGGCATGAGAGCGCGCCAGCCGGGTGAGGGATGCGGAGGGCGCGAGCGCAGCGAAGCGGCCGCGCCCGCACCGTTGAAAACCAAGCGATGCGCGGGCGCGGCGGGAGCGACAGCGTACCCCGTAGCAAGCCCGACCCCGCTGCCTTGCATCGCTTGGCAGCGGGGGCACCCCCTGAAAAATTTCCAAACCATTGCATGCATCGTTCAGCACCTGACATTTGAATAGAGTCAAATTTTTACTTTCGCCAAAAAGTGTACGCTATGACACTGGAAGAAAAAGTAAACCAAGACCTCAAGAACGCCATGCTTGCAAAAGATGAGAAATCGGTGCGCGGCCTGCGCGCGATTAAAAGTGCGATTATACTGGCGAAGACCGAGAAAGGCGCCGGCGGCTCTATATCTGCCGAGCGGGAAGTACAAATATTACAAAAACTTATTAAGCAACGGCGCGACTCCATTGCTGAATTTGAGAAAGCAAACCGCACCGACCTGATACAAAAGGAAAAAGAGGAGGTGGAAGTGATTGAACGATATTTGCCTGCGATGATGAGCGAGGATGAAATTCGCGAACAGGTGAAAAAAATCATTGCCGAATCCGGCGCTACGTCTATCAAAGAAATGGGTAAGGTGATGGGTGTTGCCGCAAAGCAGTTTGCCGGAAGGGCCGACAATGCTGTGGTAAGCCGGATAGTAAAAGAGCTACTGAGCTGAGTGTATGGTGTTTGATATATTAGTTTTAATTTTTATGGGTGTCGGTTTTTATCAAGGGTATAAAAACGGCATCATTTATTCGCTTTTTTCGCTGGCGGGGTGGTTTTTGGGTATTTACGGTGCGATGAGGTTTTCGTATCTGATGGTTCATTTTTTGCAGGGCGCAACGGGTATGAGCCCCAAAGCGCTTGCCATAGTTTCGTTTATCCTGATGTTACTGCTGGTAGTAGGACTGCTGAAGCTCGTGGCCTGGGCGCTTGAGCAGATATTGAAGTCCATGTCGTTAAACATGTTTAACCGGCTGGCGGGAGGTTTGCTGCATGCGCTCATCGGTTTATATATAGTGTGTGTGTTGGTATGGTTTCTGGAGCGTGCAGATGTGATACCTGCATCGCAAAAGCAGCACTCGCACACATACGCTTACATATACAACCTCGCCCCCAGGGTGATGGAGTGGAGCGGAAAAGTTGTTCCCTTGTTTAAGGGTACATTTGAGCGGTTTGAAAACATTTTTCGCCCCAGCCCTGCTGCCTGATGGTGTTGCTACTTGATAACTACGACTCCTTTACGTATAACTTGTACCACTATGTACTGATGTGTGGAGTGCCCTGCACTGTTATCCGCCATGACGACCCGGTACTATTGGATGACTCGCATATACGATTTGATGCCTTGCTGATATCTCCGGGACCCAACACCCCAGCCGAGGCGGGTAGCACCCTGCAGATGATTGAACGTTATCACCGCAGTAAACCCATTTTAGGTGTTTGCCTTGGCCACCAGGCCATCGGGCAGTTTTTTGGCGCACGTCTCATGAAAGCAGCGCGGCCGATGCACGGTAAAACATCACGTATTACCCATCAGCACCATCCATTGTTTGAAAACATCCCTTCCCCCACGGTTGTGATGCGCTATCACTCATTACTTATCAATGACACTGCGCCTACACCGCTGCAAATCCTTGCAACTTCGGAGGAAGGCGAGGTTATGGCCATAGCCCATCAAACATATCCTATATGGGGTGTGCAGTTTCACCCGGAGTCCATTCTTACTACACACGGTTTTCAACTGATAAAGAACTGGTTGCACCTGGCGGGCTGTCTTTAAATTTAGATACGCCAAAAAATTTTTTTGTCGGTACTTGCAAAAAAGAATTTTAGCATTTAATTTAGTAGAAACATTTGCCGTAGCCCCAATATATCTGCGGCATCACTAAATCATACTTTATTGAAACAAAAATACCCCTATCATGCGCCAGTTGAAGATTTCGAGGAGCATCACGAATCGTGAGAGCGTATCCTTAGAGCGTTATTTACAGGAAATCAGCCGCGAAGAACTTATCACAGCCGAAGATGAAGTGTATTTAGCCCGAAAGATTAAAGAGGGCGACACCGAAGCGCTGGAAAAACTCACCCGCGCCAACTTGCGGTTTGTTGTGAGCGTAGCCAAACAGTACCAGAATCAGGGATTGAGTTTATCAGATTTAATTAACGAAGGAAACCTCGGCCTCATAAAAGCCGCGGAGAGATTTGACGAAACACGGGGATTTAAGTTTATTTCGTATGCCGTATGGTGGATACGGCAGAGCATCTTGCAGGCATTGGCAGAACAATCGCGGATTGTGCGCCTGCCGCTTAATAAAGTAGGCGCTCTCAATAAAATAAACAAGGCGTTTCAGGAATTGTATCAGGAATATGAGCGCGAACCTACACCCGAAGAACTATCGGAATTGTTGCAGGTTGAGCTGGATGAAGTTAAATCAACCCTGGGCGCATCCAGCAGACATGTGTCGGTGGATGCTCCCATGGCAGCCGGGGAGGATGTGTCGCTACTGGATGTGCTCGAAAACAAAGACGCAGAAAGTGCCGATAACAATGTGACACATGTTGAATCGCTTCGCAAAGAAATAGACCGCTCACTGAGCATACTTTCGGCTAAACAGCAACAGGTGTTGAAGATGTACTTTGGCATAGGTTACGAGCATCCGATGAGTTTAGAGGACATCGGGCAATACTACGGGCTAACCCGCGAGCGCGTACGGCAGATTAAAGACAAAGCGCTGATGCGCCTTAAAAACGCCTGCCGCTGCAAAACACTGCGGGAATTCCTGGGCTGACAAAATACCGAATCTGGAAAAATACAGAAGTTACAGGAGTTAAACCTTTCAGAACTTACGCTCCAGAATGACAGAACTAATTATGGCATTTCGGATGTCAAACGAAAACGGCTCACTACTAACTGCTTTTTCGCGAGTGTCCATTTCCTCTAAGGTTTCAATCTTGTAAGCGCCCTCGTTTTTAATACGCAGTGTGCCGCGCTCAATTTTTTCTTCCTCCGTTAATTCGCGCTCGTATTGACTAAAGGTGTTTGTAACGCCCTCCTCAAACACTTCAACGGGTTTTTCGTGAAGCAGTATGTCTTTTGATTTTTGCAAGGTACCGCGGACTGAGCGCGTCGGTTTGTCCGGCTTTTTGGGTTGCTGTGTTGCAGTTGGTGTAATGGTTTTGCCCGCTCCGGAAGTTGATTTGGCGCTTTCGGTTTTGGCGCGCTCCAATTCCCGGAGTATCTCATCCAGCGGATTGGGCGATGGTGAAGCAGTTGGGGGTGTGGATGGCTTACCTGTGGACTTTGGCGCTCTTCTATTCTTGTTCTCTTGAGCTTTTTTGCCTACAGAGTATAACAAATACAGAATACCGATGATGATGTATATGATAACTTTGAACTCCACGAATTGCCTTATTACCTAACGAAAATAACAAAACCTCTGAAATTTATAGCGCCGGGAAGATTAAAACGCAAAAAAGTTCTTACTGGTTGTGATTAACATTTCAGAGATGCGTCATCTCGTCTCAACCCTTATTTTCACACGGTGTTGTCTATTCATGCAATACTGCGGAAGTACTGGGGTTATGAGCGATTTCGCCCTCTGCAGGAGGATATCATACACTCTGTTATGCAGGGGAAGGACACGCTGGCGCTGTTGCCAACCGGGGGCGGTAAATCTATATGTTTCCAGGTGCCTGCCCTCGCCATGGATGGTATGTGCCTGGTAATATCACCCCTCATTGCGCTGATGAGCGACCAGGTGCACCACTTACGCAAGCGCGGTATTCCGGCTGTAGCCATTCATTCGGGTATAAATTATCGCGATACGGATACGCTTTTGGATAATTGTGTGTATGGCTCATACAAATTTCTGTATCTGTCACCGGAGCGTTTGAGCAACGAAATGTTTCGCGCCCGGTTGCAGAAGATGAAGATAAACCTGCTGGCTATTGACGAAGCACACTGCATCTCGCAATGGGGATATGATTTTCGCCCTCCTTATTTGAAAATTGCCGAAATCAGACCCATGATACCCGGAGCGCCTGTAGTTGCGCTTACCGCCACTGCCACTCCAAGAGTAGTGGATGACATACAAGAGAAACTGCTATTCAGAGAAAAGAATGTATTCAGAAAAAGTTTTATACGAAATAATCTGAGCTACGTGGTGCGTAAAAGCGAAGATAAGGTTAACGCCATGCGGCACATCCTGCAGCGTGTGCCGGGCAGTGCGGTGGTGTATGTGCGCAACCGCAAGAAAACAAAAGAAGCCGCTCAATATCTGCAACAACACGGCATAAAAGCTGATTACTACCACGCCGGTTTGGACCCTATGGAACGAAGCCGCAAGCAAAGCGACTGGATACAAAACAAAACCCGTGTTATCTGCTGCACGAATGCTTTCGGGATGGGGATAGATAAACCCGATGTGCGCACCGTTATTCATTTAGACCCGCCCGACAGTTTAGAGGCATACTTTCAGGAGGCAGGGCGAGCCGGCCGCGATGAAAAAAAATCGTATGCCGTAATGCTTTATGACAAATCGGATATTACACAGTTAGAAAAAAATTCTCTGACGGGCTATCCGGATGTGAACGCTGTACGTGATATATACGATAAAATCTGTATGTATTTGCGCATTCCGTTATATGGCGGGCCTGAAGAGGGTCCCATACCTTTTGACATAGCAGATTTTTGCCATCGTTATGCGTTACCCGGGCCTTTGGTGCTAAAGGCGCTGCAGATTTTAGCGCACCAGGGGTGGCTGTTACTTTCAGAGGACTTCTTTTTATCTTCAACACTGCGCATCACTACTGATCGCGAAACTCTCTTTCGTTACCAGCAAATGCACAAAGCCGATGAGCCGCTCATCAAAATGATATTGCGCACTGCCGAAGGAGTATTTGAACATGATGTGAACATAGATGAAATGAGCTATGCGCATTATCTCGGTTGCTCGTATGATGAGGTAGTACAACGGCTCCATACTTTGCACAAGCGCGACATACTGCACTATATTCCGCTCAAAGAAACACCGGCTGTTCTCTTTCTGAGCGGTCGGGTGGCAAAGGAACATCTCCGGTTAGACCGCCAATGGCTGGATGAACGCCTGCAAACCCACCGTGAAAAACTCAATGCAGTACTCAACTACCTCAACACAACCGGCATTTGCCGCTCGCGCATGTTGGTAAGTTATTTTGGCGAGATGGATGCCGTCAACTGCGGCGTTTGCGATGTATGCCTCACCTCCCGTAACAGCCAACTTAGCCCCGAAGTGTTTGCCAAATCCACCGAGTTAATTATGGACTGCCTGCGACGCGCGAACTGCAGCGCGCAGGAATTATTTTCGCACTGCAACCTGAAAACCGATGAATTTCGTATCGTTATGAATTACCTGACCGACAGTGGTGTCGTTATCAAAACCCCGGATGGCGAATGGGCGCTCAGCGAATGAAGAAGTTGATTTTTGCGGTAACCAACGACCTGACGTATGACCAGCGCATGCAAAAAATCTGTCGCACACTGGCTAAGTCCGGCTACGAAGTTTGGTTAGTAGGCCGAGAGTTGCCCCACTCCATACCGCTGCATGATGAAATTTACAGGCAAAAGCGCATGCGGTGTTTGTTTCACAAAGGGAAGTTGTTTTACGCAGAATACAACCTGCGCTTATTCCTTTATCTGATTAGACAAAGGTTTGATGCGGTGTGCGCCATTGACCTTGATACAATTGCTGCCTGTGCACTTGCTGCCCGCTTCAAGGGGCGTAAACTTGCATTTGATGCACACGAGTATTTTACGGAGGTACCCGAGGTAATCCGCCGGCCGATTGTACAGCGTCTGTGGCGATTAGCAGAGAAAATATTTGTGCCCATGGCAAATGTACATTATACGGTGGCGCCAGGTCTGGCAGAAATATTCCGCAAACAAACCGGCAAAGAATTTCACGTAATCTATAATGTGCCCGAATGGCGCGAGGCGCCTGCGGATAGCCCCGCTTGCGAAAAATACCTTTTATATCAGGGCGCGCTCAACGAAGGACGGGGGTTGGAATCGCTGCTTCACGCCATGCCACAAATTGACATTCCGCTTTACTTAGCCGGTGAAGGGGACCTTTCTGACAAACTGCGTAAGTTAGCAAAGCGCCTTCACATAGAGCACAAAGTAAAATTTCTGGGCAGGGTACCCCCCGGGCGCCTGCGCGAAATTACAGCCGGCGCTTACATAGGTCTTCACATTTCGGAGCCCCTCGGTTTGAGTTACTACTACTCGCTGGGCAACAAATTTTTTGACTACATACACGCATCGCTGCCGCAGATATGCACCGCTATGCCTGAATACGAAAAAATAAACCGGGAATTTGAAGTGGCGCTCATGATTCCCCGCCCTGCCCCGGAGCATATTGTGGATGCCGTGAACCGGCTCATGAGCGATGAAAATTATTATCAGCGATTAAAGAAAAATTGTGAGGTTTGTGCCCGGCGCTACAACTGGCAGGCACAAGAACCTAAACTACGCAAAATTTATGACCAACTACTCGGGTAAGCATTTGCATGTAGTGTCGTTTAATGTTCCCTGGCCACCCGACTACGGAGGAGTGATTGACGTATTTTACAAAATCAAGGCGCTGCATCAGCTCGGGGTTAAAATACACCTGCACTGTTACACCTACGGGCGCGAGGAGAGCCGTGAGCTTGCCGCTATCTGCGAAAGCGTTCACTACTATCCGCGCAAAAAGTTTTATCAGGCGCTTTACAGCAAAATACCCTACATTGTCGGTTCCCGGCAGAGCGATGAATTATTGCATCTCCTCACGCAGGACGAACATCCTGTGCTTTTTGAAGGATTACATACCTGTTTTTATCTGAATCATCCCGCACTGAAAAATAAACTCAAAGCGGTGCGCATGCACAACGTGGAGTGGGATTACTACCGAAGTTTGAAAGAGAGTGAAAGTAATTACCTGATTAAATTTTATCTGAGCCAGGAGTCGAAAAAGCTGAAAAAATTTGAAGATGAACTGAAAAATGCTGACCGCATCTTTGCCATCAGCAAGGCCGATTATGAATATCTGCGCCAAACATACGAGCAGATTACTTACGTAAGCGCCTTTCACAGCAATGAAGAGGTAACTTCGCGTACCGGAAAGGGAGAATACATCCTATACCACGGAAACCTGAGCGTAGCTGAAAATAACCAGGCCGCCATGTTTATCGCCAAAAAAATTGCCGAGGGGTTGCCGTACCGCTTTATTTTTGCGGGGAAAAATCCCAAGGACTCACTGAAAAAGGAAATCAAAAACATACCGAACATAGAGTTGGTTGAAAACCCTACGTTTGATAAAATGAGTGAACTTATCTCACATGCTCACATCAACCTGTTATTTACTTTTCAACCCACGGGTATTAAACTGAAATTGCTCAACTCGCTCTATCGTGGCAGGTTTGTGCTGGTTAACAGCAAAATGGTTAACAATACGGGGCTTGAGCCGTTTTGTATCAAAGAAGACAACCCCAACGTAACCAGGCGCATAATTGGCAACCTAATGGAGATGGAGTTTACGGAGCATGATGTTCAAAAACGCAAAACACAGTTAGAAAGCAAATTTGGTAACCGCCATAATGCATTGATAATAGCGAATGAACTTTGGTCATAAACCAGATATATATGAAAACACTACCTTATCTTGTTTCGGCAGTCGCCCTGGTATGTGCGGTTGCCGTGTATTGGCAGCATCGCCAAATGACTAAAACGCTGGAAACGCTGCAAAAGGACATCAACGAACTACGCGAGGGGATGGCAAAATTAAACACTCCACCTCCTATACCTCCCCAACCCAACCCGTTTTCTAACCCGCCCACTGACCAGATAACGCAAAGCAACACCCCGCTGCCGGCGTATGGACCTACCACCATACAATTCACCAAAACTACTCACGATTTTGGCAAGGTAAAGGCCGGTGAAAAAGTTAAAACGAAGTTTCACTTTAAAAATACGGGAAATAACCCCTTGGTTATTTCCAATGCTGCAGGGTCATGTGGCTGCACGGTACCGAGTTACCCGCGCATGCCGCTGAAGCCGGGCGAAGAGGGCGATATTGACGTAGAGTTTGACAGCAGCGGAAAACGCGGGGAGGAAATAAAAACGGTTACCGTAACAGCTAACACCGAGCCGCGCCAAATCGTACTGACGATAAAGGCGACTGTAATGCCGGCGGGGGAGTGACGTTATTTGTTAACCAACAACCTCTCCATAATACGCTTGCCAGAGCTAGTGGTGACGTTTACAAGGTAAATTCCTGAGGAAAGTGTGTCTATATTGAACAGCGCTTCTTTACTGTGATTGATTTCAGCGTCAATCAACAATTTACCTGACAAATCAAACAATTTTACCTCATGAATTAAATCATCTCCCATTAAAGCAATACGAAAATGTTGATTGGCAGGATTTGGGTAGGTAAGAATTGCAGTGTGATTTTCTGAACTCGAAACATTTTGAATTTCTCCTCTGAACTGGGTGATACATAGTGAGTCAAAAAGTGCAAACACCTGACCTTGGTTATAATTCGTAAAAGAGGGTCTGAACCAAAGCCGGTGATAACTTTCCTGTAGTACGGGAGTAACAATGTTTAGCACTTGCCAGGGGCCACTTGCCAGCATTTGTTCAGAAAGTAATACCAAAGAACCAGTAGAAGGAATAGCAGGAACGGGAGATGCACCAATATTGTAGTTGTAGGTGTAGTTAATTTTGTTTTTCAATAGTACATAGTCAATATTCACAAACTTCCCTTGTACACAATTCCTGCGGGCAAATGTGATGCGGTATTGTTTCCCGGCATCAAAATCAAACTTCAATGCTGCACCTTCACCAATAATTGTATTATCTACTCCCAAAAGCATAAATTGAGTACCATCATAGGCGGGACCGAATCCATCGTTTGAATTGTACACAGAAGGAGTGCCGTTGGTAACCTCCCAATCTTGCAGAAAACCCGGGTTACCGTTGCCATAAGTGTTGAAAGTGTGCATTTTATCTGTAACCAAGGGAGTGTCGAAACTGATACAATAATCTGGCTGTATTACCTCCTGAATAGTTAATGAGTCAAATAGCGTAAACACCTGACCCTGATTTAAGTTGGAATAGGAGGGCCTGAACCAGATTCTGCCGTAGTTACTGTTTAGTACAGGTGTTATTATATTTATAATTTGCCAGAAGCCACTCGGTACATTCGTCTCACTTTTAACCACTAAGGAACCAGAAGATGGAATTTGGGGTACGGGAGATGCGCCAATGTTGTAATTGTAAGTATAGCTGATAGGGTTTTCCAATAATACGTAGTCAATATTTACGTACTTATTGGAAGGTGTTACTTTTCTGGCAAACGTTATCTGGTACTGTTTACCTGACTGAAAATTATACTTCAATGCAGCTCCCTCGCCTATTACGGAATTATCTACCCCCAAAAACATGAATTGATTGCCTTCAAAAGCACTTCCGTAGTTATCCTGCGATGTGTAAATGGAGGGTGTGCCATTGGTTACTTCCCAATCGGCTAAACAGCCGGGATTTCCGTTGCCGAAAAGGTCAAAAGTATGCAGTTTTTCATAACTGGTAGATACTGTGCAGTTTTCAAAGTTGTAGTAAACAACTCCTTGAGCTACTGAAATGTATGTGAATACGCTAAAGAAGAATACCAGATGATTTTTCATAACTCATAATTATTAGCAAAATAAAAAAAATCAATTTATTATCCAACGTATTACTTCAAAGGCCTCTGCCCAGTTTACTCCTGCCTGTGTACCCCTGGTTTGAGCAAGCCCTTTGATGAAAGCATCATTCAGGTAGTGCCTGTGCGATTGAGATTTGTACTCTTTCAGCGCACTAATTTTGGCATAAACATTCTCTTCATTAAGCTTTATAAAAGCATTTGTAGTAAAAGTCAGGTTGTTCCAGGGTAATTCGTAACCCAGTATGGTTGTTGTTTTGAATGCCCGTAAACCTTCCATATAAATAACCTGATGGTCCTGATGCAGATCGTTTGAACTGGGCTGAAAAACCAAATCGGGTTTGATGTCTTTATTGATTTTAACCATTTCCTCTAAGATTTGCTGGCGTTGGGCGGGAAAATCTCTCACATCGAAATCATACATTATTAAATTTTTTTTCGGGATTCCCAATACCGAAGTAGCTCTTTGCACTTCTCTTGCAAGCGTATCGCCCGGTACATCAGGGGGAAGAGATTTGGAACAGATGGAAAAAGCAACATAGTACACATCCTTGCCTTCCTGCACAAACTTGTGAATACTGCTTCCGCAACCCAACTCACCGTCATCGGTATGGGGGGCCAGAACCAAAATTTTGTTATATAAGTTCATGTGATTTCGTTTAAAAGCTCTGCTAAAATTTTTGTCTGATTTTTTCTGCTGTATTGTGGATATGCGCAGACCGCGTACTTGGGAAGGTCACCTCGCTGCCATTTTTCAAAAATATCTATAATGTGTTTTTTCATGCCGGCGGCATCTTCATAGTCAATCATTTTTTCCCTGCCAGATGAAGCAAGTATTTCCGCGGCATCACTATCGGCAGGGCCAAGGGGCATAATGGCTGATCCACTGGCAATGTATTCAAAAATTTTGCCGGTAATCACCCAGTTCCGGTTGGTGTAATTCGGTACTACAAATAAAAGCAGTTCAGCGCCTTTCATATACCCGATAGCATCGCGATGACTTACAAATGGTATTAATGTAGTACAATCTTTCAAATTATATTTTTCTAAATCAAGCGCTGTTTGAGGGTGATAACTGCCAATAAATTCCAATCGAAACTTTTCTTTAAATTGACGATTAGATTGTCGCAATTCGCTGAGCGTTTGCCACAACACCGGCACATTCATGGGTAATATCAGATTACCCACATGCCGCATCATAAAATAACCGGCGGTTGAGATAGCTCCGACATGAAAATCATCTTCATCATACCCGTTGTGTATAGCGATAACTCTGGATGTTCTGTTTATGAAATCACTTACCATTCCCTTGCCTACAACGGTAACGGCATCGGCATGTCTCAGTACGCTCTCCTCCATTTTCTTTTCTATACGGTTAACTACCGATAACCTTGGTAGATATTCGTTGATCATGTTCTTAGTCCATGGGTCGCGAAAATCAGCCACCCACTTTATACCTGTTTTGTTTTTAATTTTCAGGCCGGCTAAATGAGTAGAATGCGGAGGTCCCGTAGTAATTAACGCTTCAAATTTTTTTTCGTGAAAGAGTTTTAGTGATTGTGAAACAGCGTATGGCACCCACCCCACACGAGCATCCGGTATAAAGATATTAGCACGCAGAAATTCAGCTACTTTTTGCAGCCATGATTTTTTTGTGGTTCCGCCTACAGAGAGTGTGGGCATATTCTTGCCCTTCACACCACGCAGCATGTTGTATAAACGAAACGGTTCTATACTGCTTGTATAATGTACGTTGAGGTCGGGCGGTACTTGTCGTACAAGAGTTTCATCCGTAAAAATATACGAACCGCTGTCAACAGTTACGATAGTAGGTTTCCAGCCAAATTCCGGCAGGTATTTACAAAATTTCAGTATTCGCTGTACAGCCACTCCTCCCGCAGGCGGAAAATAATACGTTAATACCAGCGCATGCCTCATCCTTTTTTGGGCTTTTTAGCTTGGGGTTGTGTGGCGAAACTCGTTCTTTCTGTCAACAATTTATTCAAGTGCATCATTTCCTTTCTTGCATAATACCCAACGATTCCCATCACAACCAAAAACAACACTACGGACCCCGCCATAGAAATCTTGTTTCCTACCAAAATACTCTGTGGTTCGAAACGAAACGTTATTTCGTGTTTACCCGCGGGTACTATCATACCGCGCAAAACATAATTACAACGGAAGTGAGGGGTTTCTTTGCCGTCTATATATGCTTTCCAGCCCTTACCTTCATCGTAGTAAATTTCGGAAAATACCGCCAGTTGAGGCGTGGAGGCGCTACTCTCATAAACCATGCGGTTGGGCGAATAAGCGGTTAACCGGATGTAAGCGGCGCTGTCGGAAGCGAATGAAAAACTGCCTGCCTGTGTTTTGAAGCGCTCGTCAATAATCACGGTGCGCAAAGGGTCGAAATCGGTAAGCGCCGCCATTTCCTCATCGGCATTTTTTACCCACTTCACTTCTTTTACAAACCAGCTCGTACCGCAAGCGCCCGGATTGCGCTGTACCACAGGTTGTTTGGTTTGCGGGTTGTTTACAACAAAGTATTTAGTGTTGAGCATGTTCAACACATTCATATTTGACTTAGAGATGTGATTTTCTATCAGGTCCTGATAGCGGATGAGTTTGGCAGCATGGTAACCGCCCACCGATTTATGGTAGTAGGAGGTCATGGCATCGTTAAACGGGTCGCGCGTGGTGTTAAAAACGCGGTAGTGCGGGTCGGTATCCTGCAGGATTTGCAGGTCGTACTCCTCGGGGCGGTGGGCAGTTTCCTTCTCGCTTTTGGTTACAAAGTTTTCGCTGTTCAAGTATCGCTTTGCCACTGTGAAAGTATCGGTTAGGAACACTAATCCAAGGCATAGGGCGAAGATGCGAGGGGAGAGTTTTTGCCGTATTACAAGCCATATCACAGATGTAGCAGCCACCACAAAAAACAAGGAGCGAAGCGCATCAGATTGCAACATATCGGCACGGCTTTCGCGCAGGGCAGTGAGGAGCTGGGGATTGTTTTTGGCTATTTCGGCATCGTTTTGCCCTTCATAAGTGTACATGCCGCTGCCCAGTAGGCCAAACAGGAAGATAATGCCGGCCACTATGGCAAAACTTGTATATAGTTTTTTTACAATACTTTTAGGGTCTTGTTTATCGCGTATGATTTCATGTAAGCCCACGATGGCCGCCAGCGGCACTATCAGCTCGGCAATGACCAGCGCCATGGAAGGTGTGCGAAACTTATTGAAGTAGGGCAACAGGTTAAACATCCACCCGAAGAAGGGTGTGTTTTTGCCGGCGGCTAAGAATACAGAAAACAGCAACAAAGCGAGAAAAGCCCACCGGATGTGGGAGCGCATGGCCAAAAGCGCAAACACAAACACGAGCCACACCGATGCCCCGAAATACACCGGCCCGGATGTAAAGGGTTGGTTGCCCCAATAGGAAATACTCGCCACATAGCGTTTGATTTGCTCAACAGGGTAACCGCTGCCGCTGAATAATTTGACTACTTTGTTATTATCCGAAATTTCGTTGGAACTTCCGCCTCCCTTTATGTTGGGGATTAGCAGGGAAAGCATTTCGCCATCTCCAAAACCGTAGCTCCAGCGCGTGGCGTAGTCAAAATCGAGCCCGCCGCCTTTAGTGGCTTCTCTTTTGACGGTAAGTTCACTGCTGCCGCCGCGTATGGTTTCTTTGCCATACTCCTGCGTTGCCCACAAATTGCCGAAGTTGGGCAGCACAGCAAGCAATGCCGCTAACACCAGTGCGCCAGTGGCTTTGGCAAAACGAATTATGTTATTTTGTAATATGTTTTCTACCAGAAAATATATGCCCATCATGCCGAGTAGCAGGGCGGTGTAGTAGGCAATCTGGAGGTGGTTGGCATCAATCAGCATAGCCAGAAACAGGGCGGTGAGCGCTCCACCCAGCAAGATATTTTTGCGATAGGTAAGCGCCACTCCACCCAAAACAGGAGCCATTAAACTCATTGCCTGCACTTTGGTGTTGTGGCCTGCCTCCAGTGAAATGAGAAAGAATGAGGTGAAGCCGTATGCGAGCGGCCCCTGCCATACTCAGCCAGGGGTTCACCTCAAAGCAAAGCAGCAGTATGTAAAAGCCGGTGAGCATTAAAAACATAAACACGACCACCTCGGGAAAAATTATCTGCAAGGTACGAACGATTTTGCTGACCCAGTTACCGGTAAATACATAAGAAATAAGTATTCCGGGCATGCCGCTGAACATGCGACCTGTCCACATAGCGGGGTCATCGGGGTGGGCTTTATTCCATTCCACTATCTCTTTGCTCATGCCCTCCCACTGGGTAACGTCACCCTGCTCCAGCACCTTTCCCCCGTAATAGGGAAGGAAGTAAATAACGGTAAGCAGGGCAAACAGCGCCACGGCTACCGCGTGAGGAAAAATTTTTTGTTGCATGCATCATGGTTGAGGTGCGCCAAAATAGCAATTCGGCAGTAACTGAAAAGGCAGTGAAAAGTGAAAAGTGAAAAGTGAAAAAATGAAAAATGAAAAGTGAAGAGTGAAAATTGGGTAGTGGATAATAAAAATATATGCGAGATGAATGATGAATGATGAATGATTAATGATTAATGATGTATGATGAGTTATGAATGATGAATGATAAGTGAAGGGTGTGTATGGGTGATGTATCAGTATGAGTGCAGGTTGTATGGGTTGAGTGGATTACCCTTCAACAGTGTTCGAACGACTCATAGTCGCCTGACCACTAAACAGCTAACCCGCCACAATAACCCCTACCGCCTCACGGCAAAGGTACCGCTCCACGTATTATTTTTACTTTGTATGTAATAAACATACATCCCGCTTGGCAAGGCGGATGTGTGGATGATGGCCGCCCCATCGTATCGTTGGTTTTCATACACCGTTTGCCCCAGGGCGTTGCGCACGGTGAGCGTGCCCGCAAAGTGGCGGTTGTGCTCTACCTCTATGGCCACCCACTCTGTGGCAGGGTTGGGGAATACCCGCACGGCTCCCCTCTCTTCCGGAGTGGGGCCGGGGGGAATGCCGATAACAATCGTATCGCACAAACTCCCCGTATCGGCTCCCAGTTGGAGGTTCACGATGTTGGGGAGAGTGTTATTATCATAGGAGCCGGGTATCCGCAGGGCTTCCTTTTCAAGCATACAGGCATGCCCACCGCTATCAGGTTGGTGGATAATATGATAATAGCTTTTCAAAGATACACCTTGAAAATTACTAACAATTATTTTACCATGCGGACTTAATGCCATCATAAAAAACGGGGATGAATTGGCATACGTAGAATCGACTATGGCTAACAAGGTGCGGGTGGCGGGTATGGAGTCGGCCCAGGTATCGTATTGCAATAGGTAATTGTGGCAAGTGGTGTAGATATACCTTCCGTTGGGACTCCAACACACAGCGTCCACCGTAGAATTTGCCGGTGTAGGCGCCTGCCAGGGCGGCTCCGGATGTACTTTTACTAAGGTGGGGTTGCTAAACATGCCCGTACATCGGTCAAAATCCATAATGTGCATCGGGCTGGCATGATTAGCGCTGGCATATCGCCTGCCATCTAACGTAAACTGTGCAAAACCGATAAAATCCGGCTCGCTATCGGGGACGCCAATGGCCTGCTGAAAGGGGCCGTATATGGTATCGGGCGTTACGAGCCATTTGTTGTAAATATCGTTTTTCCAGCCGTGGTTCACCAACCACCAGTCGCGCCCGTTGGCATGCCGCACGGCCGTGAGCCGGCAATCGCCCATCACCCCTTTATACAAAGGAACAGCTTTTTGGGTTACCCGCCCCGCCCCTCCGTTGGCGTTCATATCCACTATGGAATAAAACAA
>JANWXI010000046.1 GCA_025057415.1 Chitinophagales bacterium | reverse complement strand
GGTTATACTTGATGACGCAAAGCGTTGATTATGAGGGTTTTTTGAACCCTCACCAAAACGTTTAGGACACTATTGATTAATCATTGATTTTTGGGCAACCTGGTGCCTGCCATGTCAATTTGCATCGGGCCATCTGGAATTGCTCCAGGAAACATTTCAGGATAATCTCACTGTACTATCGCTTTCGCAGGAGGCGGCGGAAAAAATTTTCAATCATGTGCTCAAGCAACAACCCATGTTGTGGATTGCCCGCGATTACAATGGAGAGAATTTCAAACAATTTAGAGCCAATGATTACCTGCCCTATGCAGTAATTTTAAATAAAAACGGTGATGTGCTGTGGAGAGGAAACCCCACCAATCTCACTGAGGCGGATTTGAGGCGATATATCGCCCAAAATCAAAATACAAGGGTCCGTAAAGTTATTGAAATTCAATCTATTGTAAATTCAACGGATGTGTCAGCACCTATGCCAGATAAATTTCAGGTAAAGCGCATACCGCCAACCAGCGAAAAAATACTGGAACGTACTGAAGACGGTTTGTACTATAAAGGACCGCTTTTTGATGTACTTTCAGAATTACTGCAGTTGCCATCGCAGCGGCTTGAAGTGCCTGCAAACATTTTCGTAGAGGTGGACGTGCGCAGGGCGCGTTTGAGCGAGTATGCAGATTCTACCGGTTATCAAATCATTAAACAACTCCGCCTCAAAAACAAAGAGAAGCTCCTCACCGGGGATTATTACACAATAGAAGTAAAAGATCCGCAGAAACTTTGGGATCGTCTGCAGGTGGTGTGGGAAAGGCACGATGGCGCCTACTTTTATGATGAGTACGAATTGACCATTGATAATGCAACGCTGGCAGAAATGTGCTACCGTTTATCAGTTGTTAAAGGCGAATTGTTCATTCCCCAGAGCAACACCTCAACCCGACACGACTGGATAATTTCATACCGGTTTGACGACCTGCTTGCCGGAAACCTGCTGGAAACATTCGGGCTGGAGTTACAAAAGCGGAATGGTAAATATGTAGGGTTAAGTGTCTATGAATAAAGCATTTATTGATGAATTAATATTTTAACAAAGCCAACTTCTTACATCCTCGTCACATTTGGCCTGAAATTTGCTTTTGTCATAAACCACTTAAAATCAACCCTGACTATGAAAAAAGTATTACTTACCGCCATTCCGATGGCAGTAGCCGTGTGTAGTGTAAACGCTCAGGCCGACGGCTTGCCTGCCAACCCCACCCCGGGTAAATGCTATGTAAAATGTATTACCCCTGATGAATTTAAAGAGGTAGAAGAAACTTATGTGGCTTCACCTGCATACAAAAAGCTTACCGTGGTGCCCGCTACTTTCCGTACGGTCGAAGAGCGGGTAATGGTAAAAGAGCCGAGCAAAAAGTTTATCTATGTGCCGGCTGTTTATGAAGCCGTGCAGGTTGATTACGTATCCAAAGAATCATACAAGACCCTAAGCGTTACACCCGCATCTTTCGGTACTGATAGCAAATCTTTCGAGTCATACCCCGCTACTAGCGGCTGGGAGTACAAGGCAGATCCCAACTGCAAATCACCCAATCCCAACGATTGTATCGTGGCATGTTTCCGCGAGTACCCTGCCAAATATTCTTCTGTACAGGTAAAAACCCTCGTGCGCGATGCTTCTGTAAATGAAGTAACCGTACCGGAGCAAAAATCCTCTTACCGCAAGATGGTGGTAAAATCACCTGCCCGTGTGGAGGAGGTGGAAGTGCCTGCAGAATATGCTACCATCAGAAAAGTAGTGGTAGATCGCCCCGCCCGTGTAGAAGAAATTACGGTTCCGGCTGAAACAAGAAGCTACAAAAAAACCGTTTTAGTTAAAAAAGGCGGTATGACTGTATGGGAAGAAATGGATTGCAAACTTTTGGACGTTAACGTGCTGCCTATTTATTATGAGTTGAACAGCGCGGTTATCACCGAGCCGTCTAAAAAAATAATTGACGAAAATTTATTAGACCTGCTTATTAAAAAACCGAACGTCCGCGTAGAAATTATGTCGCACACCGACTCACGCGGTAACGACAGCTACAATATGGCGCTATCGCAGCAGCGTGCACAGGCCGTGGTAAATTATCTGGTATCAAAAGGAATAAGCCGCAGCCGCCTGGTAGCCCGCGGTTATGGTGAAACCCGATTGAAAAACAACTGCGGCAATGGTGTAGAATGCTCCGAAGAGCAACATCAGGTAAACCGCAGAACAGAATTCAGAATCATCCGGTAAAAGATAATCGATTGTTTTCAAAAGCCCGGATATAGCCGGGCTTTTGTATTTTTTGGAATTACTTGCCTTGCTTGCACCAGCGAAGCAATACCGTTAATGTTTAGATTTGCCACATGCAACAAGTATTGCTGTTACATGGTGCGCTGGGCAGCAAAGACCAGTTTGCCGGGTTAGAGCAAGCCCTTGAGCCGGTGCTTAAGACACACGCCATCAATTTTACTGGCCATGGCCGCGTACCGTCTCGCCATCACGCCTTCACGATACAAAACTTTGCACACGAAGTGCTTGACTGGATGAACAGTAAACAACTGATGCGGGCGGATATATTCGGATACAGCATGGGGGGATATGTGGCGCTATGGCTCGCACGTTTTTATCCCGGTCGGGTCGGGAAAATATTCACGCTCGGCACCAAACTGAAGTGGAACAGAGAGGAGGCCGATAAAGAGATACGGTACCTGCAACCCGATATGGTAGCTGAAAAAATACCCGCCTTTGCCAGCGCCCTGGCTCAACGCCATGGGGAGCACGAATGGCGAAGTGTGATGCACAAAACAGCGCTCATGCTGCACGATTTGGCGCTTCATCACCTCACAGACGATGACTTCGAAAGAATTGCCACCACTGTCCGTATGGCCCGCGGCAGCCGCGATACCATGGTCACTGCCGATGAAGTGCAACATGCCGTCTCGCTGATGCCCGATGCCGTGTATGTAGAATACGAAAACGTAGAGCACCCCATAGAAAAAGTACCTTTAGATTTGTTGGTTAGTGAAATGGTGGATTTTTTCTCTTAGCAGTGAGATGCTTGTCAGGCATTTATCATCACCGGCATCATCAGCATCAGCATGTCTTCGTTCTCCTGTTTTTCAACGGGGCGGAGTACACCCGGGCGTGAAGGTGAACTCATCTCTAAATCAATTTCAACAGAGGGAATAACCCCGAGCATTTCTATCATAAACCGGGCATTAAACCCAATATCCATATCCTTGCCGTCATAACTGCAATTCAGTTGTTCGCTGGCTTCATTGCTGAAGTCGAGGTCCTGTGCAGAAATTTTCAATGTGTTTCCGGCTATAGATAAAACAACCTGATGAGTGGTTTTATTGGCGTATATAGACACCCTGCGGAGGGCATTCAGAAACTCGAGCCGGTTTACTGTGAGTTTGTTGGGGTTGTTATATGGGATTACAGCATTGTAATCAGGATAAGTAGCGTCTATCAAACGGCAAACGAGTTTGGTGTTTTCAAAACGGAAAAAGGCGTTGTTTTTGTTGTAGCCGATGTTTACGGCGGTTTCGTTGTCTGGTAAAGAACCCTTCAGCAGGTTAAGCGCTTTTTTGGGCACAATAAACTGGGCGGCTTTTGCAGCTTTTACATCGGTGCGGGTTAACTTTACGAGTTTATGTGCATCGGTAGATACAAAAGTGATGCCTTCTGGGGCAAGTTGAAACAACACACCCGTCATGGCAGGGCGCAAATCATCGGTACTGACTGCAAATAACGTGTGCCCAATGGCATAACTGATTACCGCTGCCGGCATTTGAATTTCCGTTACTCCGTCCGGTACGGGTATTTTGGGAAAATCCTCCGGGTTTTCGCCCGAGAGTTTGTACCGTCCCGTTTCGGTAGAAATTTCAACACTGAAATTGTTCTTGTCAATGCGGAACGAAAGCGGCTGTTCGGGCAGGGTTTTTAATGTATCCATCAATATGCGGGCAGGAATGGCGATTTTCCCGTTGTCCTTAGATTCCACTTTCAACTCGGTAATCATAGAAGTTTCTAAATCAGTAGCCGACACCGTGAGGTTACCGTTTTTAATTTCAAAGAGGAAATCTTCCAGTATCGGCAATACAGAGTTGGTACTCACCACTCCGTAAATAGATTGGAGGTTTTTGAGCAACGATGAGGTGGATACGATAAAGTTCATAACACGATAAATTGGCTGCCAATATAATAATCAGTTAAAATAGATAGGGCGCTTTCGCACAAACCCTGTGTATAAATTACCGGAATATCGGCTTTTGCCTATGCGATACCCGCCGGTATATGTAAGTATGGGTTAGCTAACCCGTACATCCCGTAAACAGTTGAGCTGCACCCGTTAAGGTGGGGCCGTACAGATGAAAACAGCGAGCGCCTTGCGTTTTAAAAAGAGAGTTTGCATCATTTTTTTGAATTTCTGCACAATAAAATAATGCCGGTGCGTTTTATAGGCGAACGTAATTTAAAACCGAACGCTCCATGACACAAATTTCTACCCAGGAACTCCTGATATTGTACGTATATGGTGAAATTTCTCCTGAAGACCGAGCACGCCTGCTGATGGAGTTAAGCGCTAATCCCGGTTTGCAGGATGAACTGCACAAGCTGAAGGAGATTAAAAACGCACTGCAAGATGCGTACGTCAGCCCCTCCGAAACTTCCGTAAAAATTGTAACCCAATACATCCGCAACACAACGGAGGAGTTGCACGAGATTGAGTAGCCATCACGTGCGCATCAAACGTATCGGGCTACATCGCTGTTGCCTCTGCTGTGTGCGTTACGCGATTGATTGCGAACCGGTCTGTATATCGGTATTAAAATAGGCACAAAAAAATACCGGTCAATGCCGGTATTAGATTTCACATCCGCTTACAAAAAATTTAAATCACTACGAGGCAATGGATGCCTGATTTAATTACTATGGGGTGCCCCCGCTGCGGCGCTCCGCAGGGCTGCGCGCCGCAGCGGGGTCGGGCTTGCTACGGGGTACGCTTTCGCTTCCGTGCTCCACTTCGTTACGCACCGCTCCCGATGGTCGCGCCCTCCGCATCCCTCACCCGATTAGAATTCAGTGAGCAGACGAATTCAAGTCGTACCATTACTGGCGTTCCGGTTATTATTGTCCTCTTCTTCGCGCCCGCGCCTGCGGCGCGGGCGCGGATACATGACACATCACAGGACACTCAACACAACCCCTCGGGTCGCCCGCCACAGGCGGGCGACCCGCATACAACCACGTTCCTATAAACTCTTAATCGTAAAATTTTGTTCTTACACTACGATGCACTTTTATCACATAAACTATTTCCAAGCAATCAGGATGTACCAGGCATGTAAACTTCACCGGGCTAACCAATTGACTACTTCAATAAAAGCATTTTGAAAAAAAGTGTTTTTTGCAATATGTGAGATAAAATATAATTGCCTTAAAATTACAATAGTTGTGGTTAGTAATATCATGAAAATTACAGCAAATCGCGGCGCACAATTAGCCGGGTAAAAATAGCCCAGATATACAAGTGCTGAATTACACCGCAAAACACATGGTAAGAAGCTAATTGGAGTATAAATGTATCTTATAAATAAAATAACAAATTTATTCACGTAATTTTATACGATGTGTTTGGAGGTATTGTGGCATTGCTGTTAAACAAAGAGTATTAAAATTTATTTAATCTGTTTGTGCGCGCAACTGTTTTGTTTAAAATCGCATCGGTAATTTGCAGGCCTATGTGGAGTTACGAACTGGAAAAAGGAAAGGTAATACAGCCGGGTACCTTGCTGCTTGCTGAGCCGTTTATGTTTGACGAAAACTTCCGGCGCACGGTTGTGTTGATTTGCAATTACAACAAATTGGAAGGGGTAGTGGGGCTAATCCTGAACAAGCCCATTGATTTGCGTTTGACGGATGTAATTGACGACTTCCCCCCCTTTAAGGCAAAGATGTATTTGGGAGGTCCGGTAGGAACCGATACATTACAGTTTTTACATGCTATGGGCGAGGATATTGAAGGTACCGTTAAGCTAAACGACCATCTGTATTGGGGCGGAAATTTTGAGCAACTTCGCAGCATGATACACGCCGGGCAGGTGCGCGAAACCGATGTAAAGTTTTTTCTCGGCTATGCCGGCTGGGCTTTTGAACAACTGCACCAGGAACTGCGCGATAATTCCTGGATTGTCAGCCGGGCTACACATCGCCACGTATTCAGCTCAGATGATCTCAATCTCTGGAAAAGCGTAATGAAAGAAATGGGAGGCATTTATGAAACGATGGCCGGCTACCCCGAAAGCCCAATACTCAACTAACGCCAACCGTTTACATGTCCCTTTTGTATTTTACCTCGTTTTTACCGGTTAGCAGATTAACTAAACGGGGATTTACATTTGCTACTACGGCAATAGGTTTACTTTGTTCAATTGTCTCACACGCCGGTGTTTCTTTGAGCGACTCGTCTGTTGTTTCTTTATTAACCGTTAGCCCTGGAGAGCCATTGTATGCAGCATTCGGGCATACAGGCATTCGTGTAAGGGACGACTCGCTGGGGCTGGATGTAGTATTCAACTACGGCACTTTTGATGATACGCAGGAGGGTTTCTATATAAACTTTGTAAAGGGCAAAATGTTGTACAGCGTTACGGTCGAAGATTTCAATAATTTCTTATGGCAGTACAGAGATTATGAAAAAAGGCGGGTAATTGAACAAGTACTTAGCTTTTCACATAAGGACCGGCAGGAAATTTTTAATTTCCTATTTGAAAACGTTCAACCCGAAAATTCAAAGTATTACTATGATTTTTTTTGGGACAACTGCGCTACTCGCCCACGCGATGTAATAGAAAAGGTGTTGGGAAAACGTTTGGTTTATAACGACTCGGCACTGCCTTCCGGTTACACCATGCGTCAAATGCTTCACCTGTATGTACGCAACCGACCCTGGGTTGCCTTTGGCTTTGACCTGATACTTGGCTTGCCTTGCGAGGTACCAGCCACACCTCGCAACCAGACATTCCTGCCCGAACGGCTAAGTGTGATGTTTGACCATGCACACCTGGACGGCCGCCCGCTCGTAAGTCAAAAAAACGTTCTGGTAAATTTGCCGGAATTAGATTTAAAACCCGGTTTACTTACTCCGCTGAATTGTGCTGTGTTCTTTTTGATAATTACATTGGTCATTACATTATATGAGATTTGGCGTAATGTACACTTGCGTTGGTTAGATGTATCGCTGTTTATGATTTATGGATTATTAGGTGTTTTTTTTCTGTGTATGTGGGCATTCACCACACACTACTCAGTACCAAAAAATTTAAATGTCTTATGGCTCTTACCTACGCATACAATTGCGGCTGTTCTGATGGCCGGGCGTCATTTTAATGTTGTATTGGGTGCATATATGATACTTACAGCAGTCATATCTGTTTTAATTTTAATTTTCTGGAAGTTTATACCGCAGCCGTTTCATGTAGCGGTAATCCCGCTTTTGCTGATAATCGCCATGCGCGCTTTAAGTGTTTACCGGTTTTGCAAATCAAAGCAATGAATTACTCTGAACAACATTTGCTCGTTCAGCGCACAGCCCGTTATTACACAACAGGAGAGATTACATCACATACGCGTGAAGTATGGTTTGTGTTGCACGGATATGCGCAGTTGGCTTCTGATTTCATCCGCTTATTTCAGTTTGCCGCTTCACCATACCGGGTTATCATTGCTCCCGAAGCGCTGCAGCGATTTTATGTAAAAGGAAGTGCAGGAAGTGTGGGCGCTACCTGGATGACAAAAGAAGACCGCACGAGTGATATAGCTGATAATCTGTTTTATTTAGATGCTCTATATCATTCATGTTTGCAAAATTCGCCCGTGAAATATGTGACGGTATTAGGTTTTTCGCAGGGAGCTGCCACGGCTTCGCGCTGGGTACACCATGCGGGCAGTACAATACACAGATTAATTTTATATGCCGGTGAAATTGCGCACGAACTAATACCATTACCGGCCGGATCGGCACTTTTACGCACCGAAAATCATTTCCTAATAGGCAGGGATGATAAGTACTTTGCATCGGAAACGGCGGATGAAATCATAAAGCGCTATACCGCTCACAACATTTCGGTAGATGTTTTTGACGGTGGACATAACATAGTGCCGCAGGCATTAAAAAAGTTTTTATGAAAATATTACTTATTCCGTTTTACCCTCTATCAATTCGCCTATACGCATTTGCATAGCCCTCAAATTTCATTGCAGTTACGAACTGCGCCACAAACTACACACGCATACAGTCAAAAACGGATTTTTACTATTCTTTCAGAAACGGGCATATTTGCCATTGCAAAAGGGTACTAATGAGTTATTTACATACAATCATCAAATCGATTGCCGGGTTAGTGGTTATGGCTGCAGCTTCAAACGCCTTTGGTCAATCTGTACCTTCTGCCGCAGAAATTGCCACCCTGCCACAATGGGCGCAAAAAATGTACAGTCCTCATCCGAATGTTTTTGAGGTGGACTCGCTGTTCAGATTATATTTTAAAAACAACCCTTTCGTAAAGTCGTATCACACGCAGTACTACAAGCGCTGGCGTAGAAAATACGAGCACTATATTAATGAAGACGGCTTTATTGTTCAGCCAGACGACTCTGCCGAGCGCTCCTCTATGCAGCAATATCTGGCTACCATCCATACGGGGAGAGCATCCAACTGGTCACCGGTGGGTTCGATACTCGTTCGCAGCGAACTCGGTATGCAGGGGCATTCACAAAGCAACATTTATTGTATTGATCAGAGTAAATCACACCCCAACATACTTTTTTGCGGCACAGAACCGGGCGAAATTTACAAGAGTACCAACGGGGGAATGCTGTGGCAGTGCGTATCGGAGCCATATCAATTTGGCAATGCGGGCGCTCAGAACTGGGGGTCGGGCGTGAGTGCAATCTCCATACATCCGGTGAATCCAAATATTGTATTCGCTGCCGGGAACGGAGGGGTGTTTCGCACGCTCAATGGTGGCGCCACGTGGTCGCACGTGCTCGTACAAAATGATTTTGAGCCAAACGAACTGCTCGTTCACCCTGCCAACCCGTTACTTGTTTTTGCCGCTGCCAACAAGGGGCTTTACCGCTCGTCAGACGGTGGCGATACATGGTCATTACTTTTCGGGCAGAAGTCATACGACATCAAGTGCAATACCGCCAACAGCGCCGTGATGTATTTAGTAAAAAATTCTCCCTCCCTCAAAAAGTGCGAATTTTTTATATCAACTGATACCGGCGCTACCTGGGCATTGCAATCAAACGGTTGGTATCATTCCACTGACCCTGACCGTACCGATGGCGGAGCGCGTATTGCCGTAACACCCGCTAATCCCAACCGGATTTACGCCTATTTGATAGGAGAGTCCAAGGCCAACGACTACGGATTTATTGGGGTATATCGCAGCGATGATGGCGGACAATCGTGGACATTACCTAACGGTCCTGCCGGCGGCCCCTATACGCAAAGCCACCCGAATCTGGCATACGGTAGCCCGTCATGGACGTACCACCAGGGTTTCTATAATTGTGCCATCATGGCTTCTGAAACCGACCCGGATAAAATTCTGGTGGGTGGATTGAGCTTGTGGCGCTCCGATGACGGAGCGCATACCTTTTTGCCGGTGGCGGGCTACAACAACGGACCCTTGCAAATGCACGTGGACATGCAGGATTTCAGATCCTCAGGCGGCCATTACTGGATTACTACCGATGGCGGCATTTACTTCTCTACCGATTTCTTTAATACACAACCCGAATTCCGAACACAGGGCATCCGCGCCAGCGACTACTGGGGCTTTGGTTCCGGCTGGAACGAAGACGTATTGGTAGGCGGCCTTTATCACAACGGAAATCTGGCTTACCACGAAAACTACGGCGCCGGCACATTTCTCAGTTTGGGAGGCGGCGAGGCGGCCACCGGATATGTAAACCCCGGCAAAAACCGCTATACTTATTTTTCTGATTTAGGTGGAGTTATTTTACCTGCCAACATTACCCTTCCCCTCGCTTATTTCAGCGTTGGCAAGTTTCCCAACGAATCATACATCGCTGCCGAATCGGGAGAAATGGAGTTTCATCCGCATTGCTATAACACGGCATTCGTCAGCAGCGAAAACCAATTATGGCGCACCGATGACGGAGGGAGCGCCTTTACCCTTATACACACATTCGGCAACCAACCACTCAACCATATTAAGTACATAGAAATATGCTCCTCAAATCCGCAGGTGATGTATGTAACACAACAGCCGGCCTCCGGCTCTGCGGGCACGCTCTGGAAAACAACCGATGGAGGACAAAACTGGAGCACGGTAAGCATTCCCCCCGGAAACAGCCGATGGATGCTCATCAGTATTAACCCCGTGAATCCTGACGAATTGTGGCTGGCATATCCCAACGGAAGCAACGCAACAAAATTTTTAAAACCAACAACGGAGGAGCCTCATGGCTTAACCTTACTACCCAAACCTTGAAAAACCAACATGTACACAGCATCGTTCACATTGCCGGTACACCCGGCGGAGTTTACTACTGCACCAATCAGTCGGTGTATTATCGCAACGACACCATGCCCGACTGGGTGTTAGACAATGCGGGACTTCCCGTGTTTTTCAACAGCAACATCGCCCGCCCTTTTTATCGCGATGGTAAAATTCGCATTGCATCGTACGGGAAAGGAATATGGGAAAGCCCCCTGCACGAATCTCCCGCGCGTCCCATCGCCCGGATCACCGTTGATAAGCTGCGGCATGATGTATATTGCAAAAACGACTCATTTTATTTTGATGATTACTCGTTTCTGAATCATCAGGGCGCTTCGTGGCTGTGGAGTTTTC
The DNA here is from genome assembly GCA_025057415.1 of Chitinophagales bacterium. GTDB lineage: Bacteria > Bacteroidota > Bacteroidia > Chitinophagales > LD1 > Bog-950. The sequence continues at coordinate 13,254 of JANWXI010000046.1, read as the reverse complement.
AGAACGGCATACCCGCTACCTCTGCGCTCCGAAACCCGGTGGTTTATTTTACGGCAGCCGGAAATCACCAGGTTAAACTCACTGTCACTGATGCCAACGGAAACAAAAGCTCTGACTCTCTGTGGATTCAAATCATTAACCAGCCCTTCCCTACGGTAATCAACGAGGGGTTTGAAGGAGGGGTGTTCCCTCCTCCGGCGTGGTACATCACCGATGGCGGCATCAGCGGGGCATGGAGATACACAGATAGCATTGGCGCATACGGACAGTCGCAACACTCTGCTCTTTTCAGCAACTACGACTACGACTCGCAGGGCAGCTATGACGACATGCGTTTTTATTTTAACTCTCAAAACCTCGTTACTGCCAATATCAATTTTGATGTTGCCTATACCTACTGGGGCCCCGGCTATACCGATACGCTGGAGGTACTGGTATCTGCCGATTGCGGTGAAAACTTTACACCGGTTTTTCGCAAAGGCGGTGAAGCCCTTGCCACCGCCCCCGCTACGCAAGATTTCTTTGTGCCTAAAGCGAATGAATGGCGCACCGAAAACATCTCCCTTCATAACTATCTCCAGCAAAGTGAACTGGTGATTGCCTTTCGCAACATCGGCCGATGGGGTAATAATCTGTATATTGATAACGTCAACCTTTCCGGTGTTGTTTCCGCTCAGCCGCTACCGCTCTCTGAACATATTAAAATATATCCTAACCCCGTTTCCCCAGGGCAAACCATTACGGTAACGCTGCCAGACTACGCGCAAGGCGATGTTAAACTCAGTTTAGCCGATATACAAGGAAAGCAAAAGAATATCAGCGCTTTGGCAAAACAAATACAGATACCTGCTAATTATCCCCCCGGCACGTATATACTGCGGGTGTCCACACCCACACACGTCTGGAATAAAATCCTCACCGTTCAATAAAAATTTCCCTGAATAACCCGACTTCATACAAATTAGGCACTATTTATAAATAAATAACTTGACTATCAATTAGTTAAGATTTTTCAGCTTAGCGGTGCTTAATTATATATATTTTGCTCCTCAGGATTTTATCCCTATCTTTTCTTCATCATGTTCATCCGGTTAAAACACACCCCCACTGCTCCGAAAACCGCCGCCCAACCAGTGGAAAATTTACGGCAAGGCAACAAAGACAAACAAACAGTCGTTCGCCACTTCGGTTTTGCCATCAACAATGAGGAAACTGTTGCTTTGAGAAAAATTGGCGCTCAGGTACAGACAGGAGTTATTAGAACAAAAGGAAGAAATATGTTATTCCCTCCAAGATACCACAGGATGCCAGGAAAATACTTCATATCATGGCTTGCGATGGCGAGAGACCCCGTATGAATTAAAATAAGAAGTAGCCCTGAATGAAAATGCAAAACGTTGAAAATCATTGTCTAAAGCGAAAAAATGTATGAAGTAAGGATAAATGTTATCCGTATCCATTCTGTAATCGCTGTTTACTTAGAGGCACAATTAAATTTTTTATTGTAAACAAATGGGATAAAATGGCATAACCCCGAATCTATACCCCCCGCTATTATCACTCCGCCCGGGCATAGGCATCCCAAACGCATAGTAATCCACCGCGTGCGCTGCCTCTGCCTCGTAGTGTGTTAATGCGCCGTTGGCGTACTGCGGCAAGCGGCGGTCGTTTACGGTGGCGAGTACGTTGCTGAGGTGGTTGCTTGGCTCGTGTGCGTGAGCGCGGTGCATGAAGCGAAGATAAGGTTTTTGGGCGATGTGAGTGCGGTTTTTCTATCAAAAGTTTTTGGAGGCGGCCGCCCCCATGCGGCTTACGCGAGGAGGATTGTCAGATGAAATCTAAACTAATAAGAATTTCAATTCTATATGCTTCTCTCAACTTTACCGTCACTACGTTTGACGGAGGGCATGAAATTGTTGCCGATGCACTAAAGCAATTTCTGAGTTGAATTTACCATGCAACTTCACTATTACATTTTGCAATTCCATCATGAGTAGGGTTGATACTACAAGGAAGTATTTATACATAATCACTATGTGGTAAGCAGTTTTTTTACTCAACCGCATTATAGAAACGGTACGTTCATCACGCAAATACAAATTTCCAATCAATGTTTTTTTGTTTAGCGCAGGTATGCGGTACCCTTCCCTTTTTTATCGAATTTAACTTCTATATGCTCCTGCAGGGTAGTGCTGAGCGAGAGCCCTACGTAATCAGGTGTAACGGGAAAGAGTTTGTGTTGACGGTCAACCAGTACAACTGCCTGTACTTTTTTGGGTGTATATCGCAGTATGGGTTGAAGTGCGTAAAACATGGTTTTTCCGGTGTTGGCCACGTCATCTGTCAGCAGTACTACTTTGCCGCTTAAATCATACTCTTCGCTGAGTGAAATAGTCCTCTGCAGAGGGTTTATTTTATCAATTACAAGTGATAGCATTGTTATGTGCATGGTTTGAATATCGGTAATGGCACGCTGCAGATGGTGAGCGAGAACCAAGCCATTATCCCGGATACCCACGATTACTAATTCTTTCTCTGTGTAATTATCCTCAAGAATTTGATATGCCATGCGGATGATTTTCTGTTGTATATCATCTGCATGCAGTATAGGGGTCTTTTTGCTCATGGTTACGGGATGATAAACTTACCGTTTGCAAATAAATAATTACTGAATTGAAATTGATAAAAGTAACATCCGGCGCTGAGGGTGGGAGTTTGCCACGAAGCAGTTTCATTGAACTTCTCCTTATATATTACCCTGCCTGTAACGTCCCGTATGTACCACTCGCCCGATAGAAATTTATTGGCGTGAGTAACAAGGTGAAAGGCGGCAGAAGAGCTTAAAGGATTAACATGCACCGATAAGATTATTTTCTCAGATATAACATCCTTTGCTTTACTGAAGTAATCGCACGAGCCGTCATCAATATTAGCAGCAGGGTTAAAATTGTTGGCGGTGGAGTCGGTGCAGCCGTAAATTTTTGGTACACATCCGGTATCTACCGTTGCATTGTTTACGTAGTTAATGCAGGCGGTGTCTTTAGAGCCGTATATGATACATGGAGCTGAGCGCGTAAGTGCTGCAAAAGCGTTTACCTTGCCGTTGCCGTATTCGTAATTGGGTGTAGCGCCTGTAAAGCTGTCAGCAACGGCAGTGCATGTGATGGCGCGCAAAACCTCTTGGTAGTTCGCATCGGGTTTTTGCTGAAAATACAGTGCGGCAATACCGGCCACTACCGGAGCGGCCATTGATGTACCCCCGTTGCGTATGTGTTTTTGCGTCACATATACCTTAAGCCGGTTTTGTGGTTGCACAGCGGCCGAAATAAACGCAGCATCTCCCGTGCAAATCGTGGTGCTGCCCGTTGCCATCACATCGGGCTTTAAATAACCGGTACGTGTAGGTCCAAAGCTGCTCGTTTGAAAACGCTTACCGATTATTTCGTAATACGGGCTATCAACCATGCTGCGGTAAATACCATCGCGATCTACGTAACCCGCCCGGTTTGAATAGTTCCCAACTGTAATCACACTGGGGCTGCATTGCCAACTGCTCACCATGGTTTTGAGATAATCAGGATGCCGGTAACCCGGATACTGTATATAAACACCCATGATTGAGTCAACCATGTCAGCCGACTGGAGAGGTAATTTTGACGAGCTCCATAAATCAAATGTACCAGAGCCGGATGTTTGCAGCCGCCACAGGTAGTGTGTATAGGACGTGCTCACCAGAAATTCAATATGATAGCGGTCTTCATCCAGCGTAATGCCTATTCCCACATTCCCGATGAGGTTGTTTTGGTGGTATAAGTTAACAAATTTGGTGACAAACTGGCCGGGTACAAGCGGGAAATCATGTACAGTCATGTAATCGGTGCGTACGATATGCGCCCCGTTGGTATCGTTGCAGCCCACTGCAAAGCGCGCGTTTTTAAAGTCGGCCGTATCTGCCCATAAATCAAAATACACTTCGTTGGTGGAAGGGTTAAATCGGAAAAATGTATATGCCGAGTCGGGGGGAATAGAGTAGGAGAGGTGGTGTGGAATGTGCCCGCCGTTTCCGGCTGCTGCTACCAGGCACCTTCCTTTGCGCTCCTGTAACAGTTGTTCTATGATGCGGGTTGTAGCATCGCGTCCATCGTGTGAACCATAGTACGTGCCGATAGAGGTATTGATAACACAAGGTTTGTTGAGTGCATCAGCTTTCTTAAAAATATAATCCACGGCATCGGCAACGTGTGCCAGAAAGTTGTGATTGTACGGTATGCGAACAAAAATTATGTCTGCTTCAGGGGCTATGCCTTTAAGTTCCTGTTGAAATGAAGTTCCGTTCATAGAGTAGCCGTTGCCGGCAGCAATTCCGCTTACACATGTACCATGGCCGAAGTCGTTGGCAGGCGCCACGTGTCCGCAGTTAAGGTTATCTATATCTATCCAATTGCACTGGTTACCATAAGCATAAGGCAAAGGCGAATTACTGCTGTTTTGCATCGTTTGATCCCAAATAAACCTGATGCGGTTTTTACCGGTGGCGGGGTTTATAAAATCGCCATGTTTCCAATCAATACCTCCGTCAATGATGCCGATTATTACCCCCTTACCCGTAAGGGAACTATCCAGCGGAGCAAGCCCCAGGTGTACACTATCAACATTGTTTCGGATACGCGCTGTATCCATCAGGGGAACTCCACAGGCAGATACTCCTTCGATCTTTTCAACAGCAGGTTCTTCTGAAAATGAAATCAGTCGCGAAGCCATCAAACTTACGGAGTGTATATTACCGTAACCATACTTGTAAATGCCCCCGTGACGTCCCAAGGCGCGCTTTATTTCATCTGCCTTACCATAAACCAGAATATGTTCAGTGCGATCGTTTTCGGGTGTGGTGCGCATGAGGCGGTTGTGTGTGCGAATGTCAAATTTGCTCAGCCGGTACTGCCCATATATTGGGCTCAGAAACCAAAAAGGTGTGAGAACCAAAAGGTACCATAAAATGTTTTTCAACACAGCCATTACACCCGATGAACAATTTCTCAGGCATAAAGTTGAAAAAACTATTTTAGCGGCTTTCATATATCGCTATGGCCAAATATTTTCAAATATATCTCTTTGTTTTATTAACTGCAATAGCATTTTATTTCGCTTACCGCGGCTATCGCAGGGTTTATCAGAATATCTGCCTCGGTAAACCCGAAGATCTGACCGATCAACCTTTGCAAAGATGGAAGAATATGTTGCTCGTTGCCTTCGGGCAAAAGAAAATGTTTAAAAACGTCATTCCTGCCGTACTACACTTATTCTTGTATGTGGGCTTTTTAATCACACAGGTTGAATTACTGGAGGTTTTTCTGGATGGAATCACCGGTAGCCATCGCATCATTTATCATGCTGTGGAAAATTTGCCTGTGCTCCGCACGCTTTATGTAGGTCTTATTTCTTCCATCGAAATCGCCTCAGTGCTGGTGTTCATTGGTACGGTAGCATTTTTATGGAGGCGGTTTGTTTTGAAAGTGCCGCGTTTAAATAAACCTGAACTGAAAGGTTTCCCTATTCAGGACGCAGCTACTATACTTATTGCAGAAATTTACCTGCTCATTTGTATATTCAGCATGAACACAGCCGATATGGCTCTTCATGAAGGGAAGTACGGTTTTGCTGTAAGCAGCGTATTGCAAAACCTTTTCCATAACTGGAGCCATACATCCCTCACAATCATGGAGCGGATAGGATGGTGGGGACACTACATAGGAGTACTGGGCTTTTTGGTGTATTTACCATACTCAAAGCATTTGCACATTCTTCTTGCTTTTCCGAATACCTACTTTGCCCGCCTCACACCCAAGGGATATGTGAATAATATGCCCGAAATCACGCGCGAGATTAAACTCATGATGGATCCCAGCGCAACTCCGCCCCCTGCCGACCCCAACGCTCCTCCGCCTCGCTTTGGGGCAAAAGATGTGATGGATTTAAGCTGGAAGAATTTGTTGGATGCCTATACCTGCACAGAGTGTGGGCGATGTACCGCAGCATGCCCCGCCAATATGACCGGCAAAAAGCTCTCTCCGCGTAAAATTATGATGGACACCCGCGACAGGTTGGAGGAAGTGGGCGCTGCCATTGCTGCTAACGGTGGCGTGTGGAAAGATGACGGTAAGTCGTTAATCGAGAACGGGTACATAACCATAGAGGAATTGCGCGCCTGCACCACCTGCAATGCGTGTGTGGAGGAGTGCCCGGTGATGATTTCACCGCTCGATATAATATTACAGCTTCGCAGAAATTTAATTATGGAAGAAAGTAATGCTCCTGCCGAATGGACCAGTATGTTTACCAATATGGAAAATAACGGTGCCCCCTGGCAGTTTAGCCAGCAAGACCGTTTGAATTGGGCAAATGCCTGAAAATAGACAATCTACATAAATATGAAAATCAGGACATACGCAGAATACGCAGCCGCTGGTGAAACACCCGAAATTCTCTTTTGGGTGGGCTGCGCCGGTAGTTTTGATCAACGCGCACAAAAAGTAACCCGCGCATTTGCTAAAATACTTCACCACCTAAACATAAAGTTTGCCGTGCTCGGCACCGAAGAGACCTGTACCGGTGACCCTGCCAAACGCGCCGGCAATGAATTTGTATTTCAGATGCTTGCCTTACAAAATATTGAGGTGATGAACGGATATGGTGTGAAAAAAATTGTAACTACCTGTCCGCACTGTTTTAATATTTTGAAAAATGAATACCCATCGTTGGGGGGCAATTATGAGGTATTGCATCATGCCACTTATCTGCAGCAGTTAATAGATGAAGGACGAATTAAGCTCACCGATACCGATCGTTTTAAAGGAAAACGCATCACATACCATGACTCGTGTTATTTAGGCAGAGCTAACGAGATATACGAAGCGCCCCGCCGCGTTTTGGAGGAGTTAGACGCAGCGTTAGTTGAAATGAAAAGTTGCCGCTCGCGCGGGCTTTGCTGCGGCGCCGGCGGTGCACAAATGTTTAAAGAGGATGAGCCGGGCAACAAGCGAATCAACATAGCGCGCACCGAAGAAGCCCTGGAAACACAGGCAAACATCATCGCTGCAGCTTGCCCCTTTTGTAATACCATGTTAACGGATGGCGTGAAAAGTTTTGAGAAACAGGACCAGGTAAAAGTATTTGATATTGCAGAATTGATTGCTGCCGGTCAAGGATTAGAAAATATTGTGCTGTAAAACAGATGTGCTGAAAATAAAAAAGCCACCAACTTTCGGGTTAGTGGCTTTTGTTTTTTTTAATACTGAAATTACTTGGCAGCAGCTGAAGAGTCAGCAGGAGTAGCTGCAGCGGCTGAAGAGTCAGCAGGAGTTGCAGTTTGTTCAACTTGCTGATCTACGGGTTGCGTGTTCTGCTCAGTGTTTTCAGCAGGTTTGTTGTTGCAAGAAGCCAGCGCCAGGATGGCTACTGACGTGAGGGCGAAAAATACCTTTTTCATGTCGGTAATTTTAGGTTTTGGTTAATAAATTGACGGCGCAAAGAAAACATGCTTTTTAAAATTTCCAAATAATTTTTACGTGGCTGATAAGGATTATCAACAGGACAGGATGAAACTGTATAAAATACAAAAAACGTCAGATTATTTATTGATGATACGTATATATATTTAATTCAATTTCAATATGTTTTTATTGATTACAAACACCGTCTGGTTATTTTTCGCGAAAAACTATGCTGATAGGCACTCCGGTAAACTCAAAATGCTCCCGCAATTTGTTTTCTAAAAAGTTGCGGTAGGGTTCGCGTATGTACTTGGGGTGGTTACTGAAAAAAGCAAAAGTGGGATGCGCAGAAGGTAGTTGTGTAACGTATTTGATAGTTACGAGCTTTCCGTCTGTAGCCGGCGGGCCATAACCTTCAATTACCTTGAGCATTACCTCGTTGAGTTCTGAGGTGGGTATCCGGCGCCGCAGATTGTTGTAAACCATTTCAACGGTCTCCACTATCCGAAAGATACGTTGCTTTTCATGCGCAGAAATAAAAATAACAGGCACATCGTTGAAAGGGGCGAGTTTGGCTTTGATAACGGCCTCCATATCGCGGGCGGTATTTGTCTCTTTTTCAATTAAATCCCACTTATTTACCGCCACAATGATGCCACGGTGCTTGCGAACTGCCATGCGGTAAATGGTCAGATCCTGGTGTGTGATTCCTTTGGTTGCATCAATCACTACTACTGCTACGTCTGACTCGTCAATGGCTTTTACCGCGCGGATAACAGAATAAAATTCCAGATTTTCTTTTACGCGGTTTTTTCTTCGTATGCCTGCCGTGTCAATCAATATCAGGCGCTTACCGAACTTGTTGTAGTATGAATGGATAGAGTCGCGTGTAGTGCCGGCTATCTCTGTTACTATGCTGCGTTCTTCTCCCATAAGGGCATTTACGAGAGAACTTTTCCCTACATTCGGTTGACCTACAATACATACCTTGGGCACATTGCTCAGGTTGTCAACATCAGGGGTGGTATCCGGGGTATCCGGTATTCGCTCAATGATGGCGTCCAGCAATTCCCCTGTGCCTGACCCGGAAATAGAGGCAATGAAAAAAATATTATCAAACCCCATGCTGTAGAACTCGGCTGCGTCGTTTTTGCGTTCAAGGTTGTCCACTTTGTTAACTACCAGAAAAACCTTTTTCTGTGATTTGCGCAGCAGGTTGCCAAATTCATCATCAAGGGCGGTTATGCCTGTAGTGGCATCAACTACAAACAGCAGCAGAGATGCCTCCTCTACGGCAATCATTACCTGTTCGCGGATATGTTTTTCAAAAACATCAGTGCTGTGGGGCACAAATCCCCCTGTGTCAATTACGCTGAATTTATGACGCCCCCATTCGCACTCCCCGTATATGCGGTCGCGCGTTACTCCGCTCACATCATCCGTGATAGATTTTTTCTCTCCAATTAACCGGTTAAACAAGGTTGATTTTCCCACATTAGGCCGACCCACGATGGCTACCGTAAAACTCATAACACTCCTTTGCCAAAGGCGAATTGGCTGTAAATGTATGAAAGTGGCGCAATATTGCGCTCACTAAAAGTTGCAACGGATGCCCATGAAAGCTTTGATGCCCTGTGTTGAAGTAAATCCGTATGTCGTATCAAAGCGATAACCGTAGGGGTTATCAACATCGGTAAAGCGGTTAAACGGGTCATTCGGGCGCAGTATCGGCTCCTCCTGTACAAAGTTGAAGAAGTTCTTTAGTCCCATGTACCATTCCCATCCGCCCCTGAATTTTTTGGTAAGTTGTATGTTTTGGATGGTGTACCACGGGGAGCGCTCATCGCGGTAATCATTCGGCACTACCGAGAGCAGCATAGGACTTACGAGGTTACCGGTCAAATCAATGGAAAGTTGAGGAGCGGGAAACTTGTAACTGAGATAGTAATTCAACATGAAAGGCGGCACATGAAGCACTTCCTCCCTTTCTTTTTCACCGTTATCAGCTAATTCATTTTCGCGCACATGATTATAGCTGATGCCTGCGCCAAGTTTTAACGGGAAATTGAAATTCATCTCAGTATAAATGTTGCATCCTGTTGAAACAGCGCCCAGCGTATTATTGGCGTACACGATTAGCCCCGGGTCTTCACTGTAGTCCGGCTCTATAAAGTTGAAAAACCGGGTGTAAAAAACATTGGCATCAAGGGTGAGTACAGCTCCTTTCATTTTTTGTATGCGCGTGTAGGTAACCTGGCCGCTAAGTGTAGTTTCGGGTTTCAGCGCTTCGGTAATTTCAATTTCCCGCGAACCATTTATAGCACCGTAACCTTCATTCAGCAAATTCGGTACACGGTAACCGGTAGCCACACCCGCCCGTACGATGTTTTGTTCGTTTTTCGTATTAAATTTATAGTTAATGCGTGGTGATAATACTACTTTTGATACATTTCCGTAATCAATACGGGCGCCTGCCAGTAACAAGTGTTGTGGATGTAAACGTATTTCATCTTCAAAAAATGCGCCCAGTATATGTGATACTGCCGGTAAACTGTTCGGAGCTGACTTTGTGAGAGGTGAATTATCTGTATAGTGATAAAGGCGGTAAGCCACTCCGTACATGAGTTGGTTGTTTGCGTCAAATTGGTTGTATTGTGTGAGTTGCGTAAAGAGGGTTTGTTGTGTTCCCTCGTACTCATTGGGTCCAAAGTAAGCATGTTGGTAGTGTCCGCTGTAATCAAGCAACAGACGGGTGGGGCTGCGCAAGGGTAAAGAAGTTTGTATGCCGGTTTGCCACTGGTGCGTTTGGATTACTTCGCCATACACTTCACGGCTGCCCCGACGCGCATAGCGAAATTGCATTTGCCCTCCGTAGCGGTTCTCAACAAGATAACGCGCATACACGTTAGTGGCTTGCATGTTTTTATTGGGTAATGAAAATTTTATGAACAGATTACCGCGGTTCAGCATAGGCATATCTATAAAATTGTCATCATCAATATCCCATTTACGATTAAAAAAACAACCACTCGCACTCACAATACCCGAAGCCCCTCCGGCGCGCAGCCGCGCTGTTATATCCAGATTGTGCTCCAGCAAAGAGGTCAGCATGGTGTTGAGTGTAAAACGGGGTGAGGATTGGGGATTTTTTGTTTTGATATTAATAACGCCTGCTATGGCATCAGCGCCGTAAAGCGATGAGGCGGGTCCGCGGAGTACTTCTATTTTGTCAATCATTTCCATCGGGATAGCGTTCAAAGCGTAATAGCCGGCCAGTGCGCTGAAAGCCGGCACACCGTCAATCAAGTACATGGTGTAATTACCTTCAAGACCGTTTATCTGAACATCAGAGGTATTAGATACTCCGTTATCTATATCGGCAAAAAGGCCCGGCACCATATTGAGCGACTCGTGAAGGTTTGAATAGGGATTGCGCTCAAAATGGTGCGAGGTGTAAACATCTACATTTGTCACGCTTTCAGTTTTGCGCACTTCGCGCAATGTACCCGTAACGACAACCTCATGCAAGCGCGAGTCCAAAGAGGTCATCTGAACGGTGAGATTTTTTGTTTCTCCCTCACGCAGTACGATGTCTGTTGTATAATTCTCGTAACCGAGATGCGATATCCGCAAAGTGTAGCGCCCCGGCGCCAGCGAAGTGAACACAAATCTGCCTGTACTGTCGGTATTGATGCCTTTGTTCAGTTTTAAAATCATTACCGCTGCTGACTCCAGCGGGGTTTCTCCCTCTCCGGTAACCAATCCGGTTAAAACGGTATTATTCTGAGCAATACAAAGGCATGTGTAAATGTACGACAATAACACCAGAGGCAGCCGCATATCTGGTCAAATATATAATTGTCTCTTTAAGTAACATATTTGTTAGTGCAATTACATTCACATATTGGCTTGCGCATGCAGTAATACTACAAATGGTATTCAATGCCCTGCTTCACAGCGGAATGTTTCCGTGTTTTTTACGCGGTAATTTTACAGCTTTATTTTCGGTCATGGCAAATGCGCGAATCAGTTTAAGCCGGGTGACTGATGGCTCTATCACCTCGTCCACAAAACCCCGTGCAGCGGCTTTGTACGGATGCGCAAAATTCTCGGCATAACTATCCATCAGTTCTTTGAGTTTAGCTTCCGGATCGGGTGCGGCGGCAATTTCTTTCCGGAAGATGATTTCTGCTGCTCCTTTGGCGCCCACTACGGCAATTTCGGCATTTGGCCATGCATAATTCATATCGGCTCCTATGTGTTTACTGTTCATTACATCGTATGCGCCACCGTATGCTTTGCGAACGATTACCGTAATTTTAGGTACGGTCGCTTCGCTGAAAGCGTATAGCAGCTTAGCTCCGTTGGTGATGATACCGTTCCATTCCTGGTCGGTGCCCGGCAAAAAACCCGGTACATCTACCAATGTGAGCAGGGGAATGTTGAAGCAATCGCAAAAGCGCACAAACCGCGCTCCTTTTTTAGAAGAGTTTATATCCAGCACACCCGCAAGCACAGCCGGCTGGTTGGCAACTATACCGATGCTGCGCCCTGCCAATCGGGCAAAACCCACCACGATGTTCTCCGCGTAATCTTTGTGAACTTCCAGAAATGACCCCTCATCTACTATTTCATGAATAATATCGCGCATGTCATAGGGCAGGTTCGGGTTATCGGGAATAATGGTGTTTAACTTTTCGCGTATTTCATTAGATGGTGTATAGGGATATACGGGAGCCGGCTCATCGCAATTTTGCGGTATGTACGATAAAAGTTTTCTGATGGTCTCTAAGCAGGATGCCTCATTGGCGCATGTAAAGTGCGTTACACCGCTTTTTACTGCATGCGTTTGAGCACCGCCAAGCTCCTCGCTCGTTACGTCTTCGTGTGTAACGGTTTTTACCACATTTGGGCCGGTTACAAACATGTAACTTGTGTTTTCAACCATCAGTATGAAATCTGTTATGGCGGGCGAGTACACCGCCCCGCCTGCACATGGCCCCATAATGGCTGATATTTGCGGTACTACGCCGCTTGCGATGGTATTTCTGTAAAAAATATCAGCATATCCCCCAAGCGAAACGACCCCTTCCTGTATGCGCGCACCACCCGAATCATTCAAGCCGATTACCGGCGCACCGTTTTTCATGGCCAGGTCCATGATTTTGCATATCTTCTCTGCGTGTGTTTCGGAAAGCGAGCCGCCAAAAACTGTAAAGTCCTGAGAGAAGACATACACCAAACGTCCGTTAATAGTGCCATAACCGGTCACTACGCCATCGCCCAGATAGATTTCTTTATCTATTCCAAAATCGCGGCCGCGATGCTCTACAAACATCCCGATTTCTTCAAACGAGCCGGGGTCGAGCAACAAATCTATTCTTTCACGGGCAGTGAGTTTTCCTTTTTTATGTTGTTCATCAATGCGCTTTTGACCGCCACCCAGCAGGGCCTGCTGTTGCTTTTGTAGCAGGGTATTGATTGCTTTTTCCATACAAGCTGTTAGTCCTGCAACATTACAATGAATTACCATTATTGAAAAATCGTAATAGTCGTTTTGTAACCCGGTGTAATTACATTCTTGATATATCCTGATTATTACTAAAGAGTTTGTGTGATAAGAAAGCAGCTAAGTGATAGAAAAAAATTAGTGGTTAAGGGGTAATTGGAGTGTTGTTTTGTGCGGGTCGCCCGCCCAAGGGCGGGCGACCCGAAGGGTTGTGTTGAGTTTTGTTTGATGTGCTATTTATCCGCGCCCGCGCCT
>JANWXI010000045.1 GCA_025057415.1 Chitinophagales bacterium | reverse complement strand
ACAGCTGCGCTTCGCGGCGGGGTCGGGCTTGCTACGGGGTACGCTGCCGCTCCCGTGCTCCACTTCGTTCCGCACCGCTTCGCTGCGCTCGCGCCCTTCGCATCCCTCACCCACGTTACACAATCCGTTCGCCTCAGGCAGTGCAACGCAACCATTTTTTAATCATTTATGCACTTTTTCTGTTTTGAATACTCGTATTAGTATTACTTTTACCGCATCTTTCTGGGGGCGTTTTCCGCCGCAAGCGGCGGAAATCTGAGAAGAACCCTTTGAACCTGAACAGGGTAATGCCTGCGAAGGGAAGAAAGAATACCGCCGGCGGCGGATGTTCTGTCAAAGTTTTTTCTCCTCTCAGAAAGAATAATTCGTTCATCTAAATCGCATTGCGATGAAAACGACATTATTCTTTCTACTTCTTCACGGCGCTTCGGCCTTATCACCCGACAGCACCACTACTCCCGACACCCTCCCGCGTACCATCACCACCGAAACACTCGTGGTTACCGGCTTGCGCGCGGGCGAAACCACACCCGCTACCTACGTCAATGTTTCCAAAACCGATTTGCAAAAAAACAATCTCGGCCAGGACTTGCCGATACTCCTCGACCTCACCCCCTCAGCCGTCACTACGAGCGATGCCGGCGCAGGAATTGGTTATACCGGCATCCGCATCCGGGGCAGCGATGCCACACGCATCAACGTTACGCTAAACGGTGTACCCGTAAACGATGCCGAAAGTCAAGCCGTATATTGGGTCAATACACCCGATATCGTCTCCTCTGTCTCCAGCATACAGATACAACGCGGCGTAGGCACCAGCACCAACGGCTCCTCGGCATTTGGTGGTCAAATCAGCTTGCAAACCCTCGCGCCTTCCTCCGCTCCGTATGGCGAGGCGGGCGTATCTCTCGGGTCCTTCAACACCTTTCGCGGCACCATGCGTGCCGGTACGGGCTTGTTGCGCCCCGGCATTTTTGCCGATGCCTCCGCATCGTGGATACGCAGCGATGGCTACATAGACCGCGCTTTCTCTAATTTGCGTTCCTGGTTCGCCCAGGCGGGCTACACTAACGAACGTTCGTTAGTAAAATTCCTCTATTTTGGCGGCAGAGAAAAAACATACCAGGCATGGTACGGAGTACCGGCAGATTCGCTGCGTACCAACCGCACCTTCAACATGGCCGGTACCGATTTTTTCAGTAAGTGGCCCCCTTATCCCAACGAAACCGACAACTACGGGCAGGACTACTTCCAACTGCACTGGCAACAATACTGGCGCAGCGGTTGGCGCAGTGCGCTTACCGGCTTTACTACGCTGGGGCGCGGATACTACGAGCAATACAAGACCCAGGCAGAAATAACCAACTACTTCGCCACGCTGCCTTCCACCACTACCGATTTAGTGCGCAGGCGCTGGCTGCGAAACGTTTTCTCGGGTTGCGCCTTTTCCGTTCAGAAAACAGTCCGCAAACTCGACATCTCCCTCGGGGGGCTTGGCGCGTATTACTATGGTGAGCATTTCGGTAATGTGGTGTGGACAGAAGTACCACTTCCTGTTGATAAAAACAGTTTTTACTACTATGGCAAAGCAGGCAAAACAGATTTTAATGTTTATGCCAAAGCCGATTGGGCTGTTGCGCAAAAGTGGCACTTGTATGCCGACTTCCAATATCGTTTCATACACTACCAAACCCGCGGTGATGACAATGATGGCACCGTGTATGATTTGAAACACACCTGGCACTTTGTAAACCCTAAAGCAGGTGTGATGTACCGTTTATCTCCCAAAAGCGACTTTTACGCTTCTTACGCTTTAGGGCACAGAGAACCCAACCGCGATGACCTGTTGGCTGCCTACGTGGCGCAGCGCTCCGTGAATGCCGAACGCATGCACGATATCGAAACCGGCTACAAATTTCGCCATGCACGCTTTCCGGTAAATCTTAACCTGTACCTGATGTACTACGACAACCAGTTGGTACTCACCGGCAGGTTAAATGATGTAGGTAACCCCATCAAAGAAAACGTAAAGCAAAGTTACCGCAGCGGTGTTGAGTGCAGCGGGAGCATTATAGCTATTACGCAAACTGATAATGTATCACCGGAAACCTCCACACCAAAACCCATCTTGCAATTCAATTATGCGTTTACGTGGAGCATCAACAAAATACGCAGGTTTGAGGAAGTGATTTACACGTATGACGAGAATTATGTACGCATCGATTCTCTTACGCAAATCATCCCCCACACCAATACTGATATTTCGTTTTCACCCTCGGTAATCGCTTCGCTTGAGGCAGTTGTAAAACCCATAGAGGGCTTTGAAATGTCGCTGATGAATAAATACGTAAGCAGACAGTATTTAGACAATACCATGAGTAAATCGCGGATGCTGCGGGCGTTTTATTATTCAAACCTGCGTTTTACCTACAGTTTGCCGCTCAAACGCCACGACAAGGAAATAAAACTCACTTTGCTGCTCAACAACTTGTTTAATCACCTCTTCGAAAGCAACGGATACACCTTTAGCGAACGCTATGCATATTTAGATGCAAACAACCAACTCCAGTTGACGGACCGTTACGACTATGTGTATTATTACCCCCAGGCGGGTTTTAACTGGTTAGCGGGCATACACGTACGCTTCTGAAATACGGGCATTTAGCGTTAAACGGTTGTGGTATGCACTACCCTCTGTTTATTTTCCAGACAGCTTGTTGTACAGGCGCTCTGCCAGCGCTCTTGAGGCATTGAGCAGGCGGTGCAACTCACCGCGCCAGCCACGGGTGTTCACAAAAATCGTATTGTGTTCTTCCGCAATTTCTGCTGCCGGCCGGTCTTGTGTATAGTAATATACGGCTAAAGATTTTCGGCTGATGCCGGCAGGAGTGTTGAGCGGCTCCGGATGACCGTGAAACGAACGTTCGTTCGTTTCGAAAATGATGCACTCATTAAACCCCGGCGGATAGCGCGCAATCAACCTTCTGGACTGTTTTGTTATTTCCCAGAACTCCACATCGCCTTTGTATTCGGGTTTCCAGTTTTTATTCATATAGACCAGTACATTTAACCGGCGGTGCAGTTTGGTGTACGGATGAATATTGTAATCAACGTGCACGTCTAACTGTGCTCCACGCACCGATTGGTGCAATCCTGCCCCAAAAAGCGTGTGGTCGGGTATCAATCCCTCAATACCGGTGAGTTGCTCGAGCCAGTCGCGGAATGTATCTCCGTTCATTTCATCAAAAACACGTTGCAACAAGCTCCCGCTTTCAAATTTATTGAGCGTGAATTTATTCACCTGGTGTATGTAGGTGGTGGCATCCCAGTTGCCTGTGTGTACATCGGGATATGTTGCGAGAATTTCTTCGGCTGCTTCGTCTTTAAAAAAACGGGGAATATGGATAAACCGGAAGGGCTTCTGCGCCTGAAAGGATGTTCTCAGGTGGGGTAAGCGCTCGTATAAGCTGTCAATGTCAATCAGGTTCATGGCACTGGAGATTTCTGAAGTATTTCACGATACACAAGGTCGTAATGGTCTATGCCTTGCTCCAGTCCGTAAACCCGGGCGGCATTTCGGCATATTTCATTTTTAGCAAAGGTTCGGTTGAGTGCCTCTTCAATAGCTTGCCGGTAAGCAGTAGCAGAGAATTCGCTGATGACAACACCCGATTGGGTTTTGCGAATAATATCTGCCACATCGCCCACCCCTTCATTGGCAACCACCGGAACACTCATACTCATCAACTCTCCGTGTTTGGTAGGGGAAGATGCCGTTTTAGAAAAAACGGGCTTTATGAAAAAAACCGCCAAATCAAACAACGACATGTACGTGGGCATTTCATCGCGTGTCACTTCGCGGATAAACAACCGCCCCGGGTCTATGCCTTTACCGGCGGCTAAGGAGCGAATGGGAGCGGCTGCATCCGGCGTTAGTATCATAAAGGTTGCATCAGGGCGGTAGGTGAGCAGTTCTTTAAAAAAATCCATCATTTCATCGGGCATATACCAGGTGCCCATAGAGCCAACATACCCGAGCACAAAACCATTCCCCACTTCGCGGCGCAGTTTTTCGGCTAATGCCTTGTTTACGGTGGCAGGTGAAAAATGCTGTAAGTCAGAACAGCAGGGAATTACCTGTA
The DNA here is from genome assembly GCA_025057415.1 of Chitinophagales bacterium. Lineage (GTDB taxonomy): Bacteria > Bacteroidota > Bacteroidia > Chitinophagales > LD1 > Bog-950. Next base: position 20,079 of record JANWXI010000045.1, on the reverse strand, counting down.
CAGGCGCTAATTTTCCGTTGAGCGAGTAGCGGGTCTCTATCACCCGTTTACCGGCGTGGGTGAGCGATATGATGTAATCGGCTTCCTGAAAAAATGTTTTTTCTGCCCGTTTAAAAAAATGATAGATAAGTCGGTACAGCGGGTTGCGCAGATTCCAGATTTTACCATCTACGCGCTCATCGGCATAGAATCCGCGCATGTCAAATAAAAACGCGGTGCCGCAGCGGCGCTTGAGCATTAAGCCAGCCAGTGAACAGATATAGCTGCGGCAATGCACAATGCTGAATTTCTTTTGCTTATGCAGCCGGTATGCATGTGCATACAGGCGCGCGAGGTCATATAGCGTAGAAAGTACCGGCGGTGATTTGGTATAAGAAAGCGGATACCATGCAATGTCTGCCTGTTGCAATAAACCCGAAATTTTATCGCGGTGTAATGCGTATCGCTCTTTTTTTTCGAAACTAACGAGTGTTAGTTTGTAACCTCTGCGGCTTAGCCCATCCAGATAGGGGATAACCTGGCTTTGCCCGAGCGGGTCGGTCATACCATCGTATGATAAGTAAAGCACGTGCACACTCATCGGGGGTAGTTATTTTTTATGAGCCAGCGATGCAGTATGGCGAGCGCCCATACGCGGTTGTAAAGATAATCTTCACCCCGGTCAAAGCGATGCAGCAGATGCTGTACTGCCTCCGGCTTTGCTATACCGCACTGCATCACTATGTCTCGGTTCAGGTAGTCGCATATCAGATACGAAAGTTCATGCCTTAGCCATTTGGGCAGCGGAATGGCGAAACCCCATTTGGGTCTTTGAAACAGTTGGCGCGGCACGTAGTCATACAGTACCTCTTTCAATAGATATTTTGCCGTGCCATGCTGTATCTTGAGATGGGGAGAAAGGTTAACGGCAAACTCCACGATGCGGTAATCCAGAAAAGGTGTGCGTACCTCCAGTGAGTAGTGCATAGAGGCGATGTCCACTTTCACGAGCAGGTCATCGCGCAGGTAGTAACGTATATCGTAGAGCGCCTGATGCTCGGCAGGACTGAGCTTGCGGGCCGCGGCAATTTGTTGTTCATCAAAGAGCAACGGATTTATATAACGGGGAAATAGCAGGCGGTGTAATTCCGTTTCGCTAAAGAAATATTGCTCTTGCGAAAAGATGTGGCTTTTAATCGTTTGAAAACTGTCAAAGTCAAACAAGCCGGCTGCGCGTTTATAGCGGTTGTGCCCCATGCGTAGCAAAGCAGCAACAGGCCGGCGCAGGGCGCGCCACAGAGGATGGTGAAGGCGCTCTGCCCAGCGATACATGCCGTAACCCATAAACAGTTCATCGCCCCCGTCACCGCTCAGCACCATAGTTACATGCCGGCGGGCGAGTTTTGAAACGAGCATAGTGGGTATTGCACTGCTATCGGCATACGGCTCATCGTATGCGTCCAGCATGGTTTCTACCAACTGCAGGGCATCGTTTTCGGTAACGGTAAACTCGTGGTGGTGTGTACCCAAATGCTTCGCCACGGCGCGTGCGTATTCACTTTCGTTGTAGCGCGCCTCCCGAAAACCGATAGAGAAAGTATTGAGCGGCTGTTGTGACACACGTTGTGCCACGGCAGTAACGGTGCTGCTATCAATACCCCCGCTCAGAAAGGTGCCGTAAGGCACATCACTTATCATGCGCAGGCGTACGGCATCGGTGAGCAGTTCATGCAGTTGCTTTTTGGCTGCCGAGTAATCACTCACCGTTTCACCGCGAATTTTTTCAGGTAAGTTCCAGTACGGTGTAATCTGCAGGGTGCCATTTTTATAGACACCCACACAGCCCGCCGGAAATTTTTTTATGGAAGAATAAATGGTGTGCGGTCCGGGAATATAACCGGCATTGAGAAATGTGAAAACGGCGGGTTCGTTCAGAGCGTTTTGACTGCGTACTAAAGCGCATTGCAGCAGCCCTTTAATTTCTGATGCAAAGCAGAAATTACCGTTGCCGGCAAAGTAATAGAGGGGCTTTACACCCAGCCGGTCACGAAAGAGGTAGATGGCATCTTCGGCTGTGTCGTAAATGGCAATGGCAAACATGCCGTTGAACAGGTGCACACATGCCATGCCTTTAATGGCGAATGCTTCCAGTATGATTTCGGTATCGCTACTTGTGCGCGGATGTATGTTGAGTTGCCGGGCAATATCGCGAAAGTTATACACTTCGCCATTGAATACAATGAGGTATCGCCCGCAGGCAGAGCGCATAGGTTGATTGGCTGCTGCGCTGAGGTCAATGATGCTCAGCCGGCGGTGAGCGAGCCCTGCAGTTTCATTTTCGTTGAGGTAAATCCCCTCGGCATCGGGGCCGCGGTGCGCGAGCGCCTGATTGATAGCGCAAAGGTCAGCGCCGGTGATGGCGCGCGAGGCAGAATGGAAACCGCTGATACCGCACATAACAAAAGTGAGTCAATCAATAAAACGGATGTTTGCTGAGGGGCAGTTTACACAGCGGGTGATAATCGCCCGTAAGCCCCACCGGTGTGGCGTTTCGGATGCTGTACGTCAGTTCAATACTCGGCAGCGCATCGGTTACTGAAAAACCATTTCCCCGCAGTACCTCTTCATAACTGCGGGTGTGTAAATCCGTAAACCCTTCGCTGAACTCAATTTCCTCCCCTTCCAGGGTCATGCTGCGGTAGGTGCGCATGTTTTTATCTGTGGCATGTTGCGGAAGTGTTTCGGCATTGATGCTCAGAAACCAGCGCACCCGCGCGCGAGAGAGCTCCAGAAAACCCGCTGCGCGGTCGTGTGTGTGAAGGTGCACGATGCTTTGTTTAACCTCTCCGAAAAGGAAACAGAGCATATCAAAAAAATGAATACCGATGTTGGTGGCGATACCGCCGCTTTTGTGGATGTCGCCTTTCCAACTGGCGTAGTACCATTTGCCACGCGAGGTGATATATGTTAAATCAAAATCATATATTTTGTCGGGCGGGTCTTGCATCAGTTTGTTTTTCAGTTTCAGGATGCTTTCGTGCAGGCGCAGCTGCAGAATGGTATTCACTTTATGACCTGTTTCTTTTTCTAATTCCAGAAGGGCGTAGGCGTTTTTAGGGTGAAGCACGAGGGGCTTTTCGCATATCACATCGGCTCCGTTTTTTAACCCGAAGCGGATGTGGGAATCATGTAAGTAATTGGGAGAGCAGATACTCAGGTAGTGGATGGGAGTGTTTTTTCTTTTGAGTTTATCAATGTGCCGGTCAAACCGTTCAAACTCCACAAAGAAGGATGCTTCGGGAAAGTAAGAATCCAGTATGCCGGCGCTGTCGTATGGGTCATAGGCAGCCAGCAGGCAGTTGCCGGTATCTTTAATGGCTTTGAGGTGGCGCGGGGCGATGTACCCCGAAGAGCCAATCAGGGCAAAGTTAAACATGGTGTAATATTAGGTATAAGGGCGATTATATGCGAAATAAAGATGCGGGCGGTGGTTTGTAACAGGGCGAAAGTGAACAATATTTAAATTTTTAACGGTTTATGTGTGATAATATCAGCCAATGGATGCGGCATGGTAAACATTGTCTTGATTGCCAATTAAAGTGTTTCTCGCCAGAAGATACATAAGGGAACCTCACGAATGTAGCAGTATGGATATATGATTGTTGTGATTTTTTTTTGCGAGCCGCCGCAGGCGGCTCGCAAAATGCAGATAGTAGCGGAAGGTTTTAGTACCTGCTCTGCGCCCGCCGCAGGCAGGCGCAGAGCAGTAATGTGTTTTGTTTTGTTACCTGCGTGAATGTTATGACCACATAGATGCTTTGCAGCATGCAGAAAGCGCATTTCGGGTGAGGGATGCGGAGGGCGCGAGCACTGCGAAGCGGCCGCGCCCGTACCTTTGAAAAATCAAAAATACTTACGGGCGCGGCGGGAGCGGCAGCGCACCCCGTAGCCAGCCCGACCCCGCTGCTGTGCGTAGCCCTGCGGAGCGAAGCAGCGGGGGCACCCCCAAAACATATTAAAATAATTTTATATAAATTATTTTCACCATGCCTGCAACCTGTATTATGCAGGACCTTCAACAAAATACATGTCAATTTCAGTTTTGTTGTCTGATGCGATTTTGCCGTGCATAACACAGCGGAATTTGTCTTTCACTAATTCGTAAGTGGCGCCCGATATGTTGATTTTGCCGTCTTCACCGTGTTGTTCCATGCGGGTAGCGATGTTAACGGTATCGCCCCATATATCATAAGAGAATTTGCGCAAACCTACGATGCCTGCTACCAGTTTGCCGCTGTGAATGCCGATGCGCATATCAAAGTAAATATTGCCCTCGGCAAGGCGTTTTTCTTTTTCGTTTAAAACGAACTTCATCATTTCCCAGGCAGCGCTCACCACGTTGTTGGCGTTTTCAGAGTCGGACGCTGAAAGCCCGCCTACACAAAGATAGGCATCCCCTATGGTTTTGATTTTTTCAATCTTGTGTGCTGTGACGATTTCATCAAACTTTTTGAAGTAGTAGTCAATGGCGCTCACCAGTTGCTCCGGCGGCAGGCGTTCGGCAGCGCCGCTGGTATTTTTGATGTCGGCAAACAGTACGGTGGCATTTTCAAAATTTTTGGCTTGCGATATTCCTTTTTCTTTCAGTTCCTGTGCTACCTCGGCCGGGAGGATGTTGAGCAGCAACTCATCGCTTTTTTTCTTTTCGGCTGCAATAATTCTGTTGTCGTTGCGTTTTTGTATAAATGCAAACACAGCCAGCGCGGCAATAAGCGATAGAAGGAGTATTCCGATTAAACTGGCTTTTTTGACAATTTTCTGCTGCTCAATCTGCGCATTTAACTCCGCTTCGCGCGCTTTGCGTCTGATTTCGGCTGTGGCAAGCTCGCGCTCGTATTTTGACTGAATCTCTATCTGTGTCAGTTTTTTAGCAAGGTCTTCAGAAAAACTGGTTTCGGATAGCGCGCGGGCTTGTTCCAGATACCGAAGCGCCATGGCTTCATCGCCTTTGTATTTGTATATGTTGTAGAGCGCTTCGGCAGCGTCTTTTTGCAGTTTGGTGTCTTTGTCATTTGCTCCGGCGCGTAGCGACTCTGTGGCTGTGCCGATGGCTAAATCCCACTGTTTTTCCTTCATCATGATATAACTCATCAGAATGCGCGCATAACTGAAAGATGTTTGTGCGCCGGTTTGTGAAAACAAATCCATGGCCTGCCGGATGTATTCAAACGCTTTGGGGAGATTGTTTTGAGCATAGTAAATGGTAGCAAGCGCCTGATAGCAGGCGGCTTTGTTGTTGAGGTTGTTAGTTTCTTCTGATAAGCGTATAGATTCTTCGAGCCCAGCAATGGCTTGTTCGGTTTTGCCTTGTAAACTGTAAACGTTGGCGATAGAGAAAGTGACCGGAGCATACCACTCTTTGAAGGATATTTGCCGGGCAATGTCGTATGACTGCTTGTAATATTCCAGCGCTTTGTCGTATTGCTTCTGTGTTTCATAGAGGGTTGCTTTGCCATCTAAGCACCGGGCGATATTTTTTTTATCGCCAATGGCACCGGCAAGTTCACATGCAATATGAAAATACTCAAGCGCCTGCGCCTGCTGACCGAGTTGTAGCGCCATATTTCCAAACCAATACCGGCTGAATGCTGCCGTAGAAGTGTCTTTAATTTCATCGCTGAGTGTGATGGCTTGCGTGATTAGCGACAGCGCCTCTTCCTGATTGTCAATTTTGTAATTAGCCACACCCATGATGGCGGTGGCAAGCGCTTCTTGTTTTTTATTTCCCGATTGGCGGGCTGCATCCCGGGCGGCGGTGGCGTCCTGTAACGCCTGCCTGGGGTTATTGTTCAACGCAGCGGCAGCGCCCGTGAGTAACGTTTCGGGGTTTTCGCTATGCGCAACCGTTGCAATGAAAAGGAAGATTAACCACAAAACTCCGCCCTTCATCTGTAATTTTTTTTGAAATTACGTTTTTTACTCATATCGCAAAATTTTTTCAGGGTGTGCGCACAAACCAGAACACCATGCGCTTTTCTCCGTTTAATTTTTCGATGTATGCAAGGAGCCGTGAGGATGACACTTTTTTATAGACGATGCGCTGCGGGTAGTCGTGTGCGGGGTTTTCGGCCACAAACATGTTTTTTCTGATTCTTACCACTTTAAACTCCACCACTTTACCTTCGTTTTGATTTTTGACGAGTGGCATATAGTACACCACGCCGTTGATAACTTTCAGTTGAATCAACTCATCGGGGATGGATTCACCTTCATCGTTTTTAATGTATGCAAGTCCGTTGGCGAGGGTATCGTTAACGAAAGTCCATTTTTCGTAGCGCGAAGCGCCTTGCTGTTGCCACACACCTTCTAACCACTTAAGCGGGGTGAGGGTTTGCGGCTGTGACAGCGCGTGTACAGATAGTGTAACAAAAAGTAACAATGAAGCCGTGCGCATCAGGCAACCGGTTTGAATTGTTCAAATGCCTGCCTGCAAGTAAAACAAAAACGTATGGCGCGACACAGCGTAGAACCGAATGCAGTGCGCAGCGTAGTATCGGTACTGTGGCAGTGCGGGCAACGCACGCGGTTGAGTTGTTCTTCGGTTAATTCCTCATCGCTGAGGTAAGGCGGCGGGGCAAGACCAAATTTTTCAAGTTTTTCTTTGGCTTGTGGGCTGAGGCGATTGGTAGTCCATTTATCGCTTAAATCAAATTTTACTTCGGCATGTATGCCCCGTTCCTTCAGCGCCTCCACAGCGCTTTGCCGTATCAGGTTGAGCGCCGGGCATCCTACAAATGTGGGCGTGAGTACCACCACGGGTACTTCCGCGTCGGCATCAATTTTTGATACCATACCCATTTCTACGATAGACAACACGGGAATTTCAGGGTCTTTCACCTGCTCCAGTGCAGACCTGATTTCTTCAGCAGTGAAGTTTTTTGTATGTGTTTCCATAAACGGGTTACCATTCCGCTGTAGGGTCAAGGCGCACCACTTCAGTCATTTCATCAAGCAAGGGTTTAAGGTACTCGCTGTGGTAGCCCTTGCGCCCTCCGTAAATCGCTTTCGCTTCATCCGGCTCAGGTACTTGCAAACCTGCATCATTAATGATAGACGAAACCGTACTGAGCCATCTGCTGCGGCGCTCCTTTTCACCCGCATACGCACCTGCCGCAGCAAGCTGCGCATCCGCATCGGTGATTTCAAACATCCCCAGTGCATACGGCCAAGCGTAGCGGATGGCGGCTTGCATCCGTGCCTTGCTCTCTTCGGTACCGCGGGCCAACTCACGCAAAAACGTATCGGCATGCAGCACATGATATTTCAGTTCTCCTCTGACTTTGCGTGCCATTTGTGCCAGAGGTTCAAACGGACAGTTCACCAACATTTCGTACCTGATTAGCTCAGCATGGTCATACAAAAAATGACGCGCCAGCGTAAAGTCGTATTCTCCGATAGGCAGCTCTACAAACTGGCAGCATCGATATTCCTCTTCCTTTCTCATGAAACCCAGTTTGTCAGGATCCGGTTCCCCCATGTGTTCGTGCAGTATGGTGTAGAGCGCCAGGGCATGGCCGATTTTGTCTTGCGCCATGCTCGAAAAAGCGAGGTCCTCTTCGAGCATGGGACCTATGCCGGTCCACTCGGAGTTGCGGTGACCTAGCACAAGGGCATCGTCTGCCATCTGGAGGATCAGTTCTTTCAGTGCGTTTTGCATATAAATATTTTTTGCTATGTAATAATGCTTCAGATGCTGTTTTAAAGCAGTGTTACGCGGCAGTACTCAGCATTTATTTTGTTGTTGAAATTTTTCGATGCGCTCCCGCACTTTGTACGCAGCCGGTTCGCGAAAAAGTTTTTCGGGCACAGTAGCAAACATATCCTCGTCATCTGTGCGGAATGTGTAAATATCAGAAGTGCGGGCAACCCACAGGTTAGCAGTGCGCCCCCGGCGGGCAAATTGCTCTTTGGCTAGTATCAGCGCCATTTCAGGCGTGGAGGCATGTACAATGCCTACATGCACCGCCTGTTTGCCTCTTTTTTCCTGGTGGAATACTTCCCAGGTGACCAGGTGCGTGTTGGTATGCACCTCCCCCTCTGAAGTTTGCGATAAATTCAGACGATTGACGCGCGGATCAAGAGATTTCATACAAGCAGTGTTTATGCTAAGGGAACTTTGTAAGTATCGTTGGGTTTCATGAGGGCTTCGCGAACCCAGCGGCCTGCCAGCTCTGCATAGCGCCGCACAGCCAGGCGTTCTTTGTTGCATGGGCCATCCCCGTTTATCACCCGTTTGAACTCCTCCCAGTCAGGGTCGCTGAACTCCCACCTTCCATCTGCATTTTTGCGCAGGTTGGGGTCGGGCAAGGTGAGGCCAAGCTCCAGAATTTTGGGCACGTACTGATCCAGAAACTGATTGCGCATATCATCATTGCTGGCAAGTTTTACTTTCCACTTCATCAGTTTTTCACTGTGGGCACTTAGATGGTCGGGCGGACCAAAGAAATGCAACAGCGGACGGTACCAACGGTTGATGGCATCCTGCAGCATTTCGCGCTGCTGTTTTGTACCGGTGGCCAGATAAACAAAGTTATCGTGCCCCTGCTTCAGGTGAAAACTTTCTTCATAACAAATACGCTCCAGCGCACGGCAGTACGGCCCGTAACTCCCCTTAGAGTTAATGACCTGATTTACGATTGCCGCACCGTCCACCAAGAAACCTATTACGGCAATATCAGCCCAGGTTTTAGCGGGGTAGTTGAAGATGTTGGAATATTTGCTGCGTCCGTTGAGCAAATCGTCCAGCATCTGTTCGCGGGTTTTACCGAGCGTTTCAGCGGCAGAGTAAAGCAACTGCCCGTGACCTATTTCATCCTGAACTTTTGCAATGAGGGCTAACTTGCGCCTGAAATTAGGCGCGCGGGTTATCCATGTGCCTTCGGGCAAAGCCCCTACAATTTCGCTGTGTGCGTGTTGCTCTATCATGCGGATGAGCTGCCTGCGGTATTCTGCAGGCATCCAGTCGTCCGGCTCTATTTTCTCGCCCCGGGCGATTCGGTCTTCAAACTCGGCTAACTTTTGCGGATCCTCAGCCGAGGTGTCGCTCATGCGTTTGGCGTCTTGTTCTGTCAAATTTGTGCTGCCGTACATAAAATGATAGTTGTGGTTTTAAAATACGTTAAGGGTAATGTAGTAAAGTTATGAATGTTTATTTCAGGTTTTAAAGGATATACCATTAAATCTTGAATTTGTTTAGCGAGTAGTGTTAAATAATTACATGTAGCTGGGTACTCAGATTTTTGGTTAGACAAGTTCATGTAATTAAACATACTTCTAAATGCACCGGCAAAAGCCAACGCGAGTTGCAGTTGACGGGGATATGCAGCAATCTTGCCAGACGGAAAATTTCCGGTTGCAACCTTCACGATGCTTTTAAGTGATGCAATCAACCGACTCCATACACGCAGAACGGTAACCTTACTCTCAATAACAAGTTCACAGGCAGCAAAGGTTTTACCGGTAGCTTGCCGGCAGCAGTTCATGAGGTTCAGTAGTTTGTATTGAGCCATAATCTGCGATCTTTAATCTTTGTTTTTTAACCCTTTAATCAACATATCTGCCAACTCATCAGCCATTTGCTCGCGCGAAAATTTTTCGTCACTGCGCATAAACTCGTAAGTGGCGTTTAAAGCCGAGAAAATGGCAAATGTGGCTAAGCGCGTGTTTACTTTCCGGATTTCTTTTTTGCGGATGCCCCGCTCTAATATTTCCCGGAAACGCCGGGCGTACTCCTGGCGCATTTTTTTGAATTTGCCCAGAGCGGGCTGCTCCAAAAATATCCACTCATGAAAAAACACCTCTGCCGAATCGAGGTTGGCAGCTATTACGTCAATGTGGGCGCGAATGGCTGCCCGCAACTGGCGGCTGCTTTTTTGTTCTTTGGCAAGTGCTTCGTCAAGCGCTTTGAAGAACTGCCCGGCAATGTCAAAACAGATTTCCTGCAGGATGTGGTCTTTGCTGCGGTAGTGATTATATACACTGGGCGCCCGCATGCCGGCGGCGGCGGCAAGTTCGCGCATGCCCACGGCTGCATAGCCCTTTTCACGAAACAGTTTTTGAGCGGTGAGTTTTACCTTTTCGCGGGTGGGTATGTGGTTGGTTGAAGCCATAAACTAACACTCGTTAGCAAAGGAAAATATTTTTTCCGAAACGAACAAGTGTTAGTTTTGAAAAAGCTGAAGCGAACGATTGCCGAAAATAATCCACCCGATGCCGGTTCACGCCGGGTATAGCTCCTGAAGTTTCTCCGTTACGTACCCGACCATGTCATCGGTGATATGCAAATAGGTGACCATGCGGATATGGATGGGCGAGAATGGTGAAACCAGAATGCCCGCGCCGGCGAGGCGGGCGGTGGTTTCCTGTGCATCCTGTACGGTAAAGATCACAATGTTTGTCTCGGTGGGCATCACCTCTTTTACCCACGGGCACCGGCGCAGTGTTTCGGCAATGCGTTTGGCGCGCCGGTGGTCATCAGCCAATCGCTTCACGTTGTTTTCTAAGGCGTAAAGCCCCGCCGCTGCGAGTATTCCGCTTTGCCGCATGCCTCCGCCCATGGCTTTTCGGATTTTTCGGGCGCGTTTGATAAATGCTGCACCACCCAGCAAAACACTGCCTACCGGTGCGCCCAGCCCTTTGCTCAGGCATACCGAAGCGCTGTGAAACAAACCATGCAGCGCATCGGGGCCATGCCCGAGGGCAGTAAGGGCATTAAAAATCCGCGCCCCGTCTAGGTGAAATGCAAGCCCCTTTGCCTTACAAAAATCACTCAACGCCCTCATTTCATCCAGTGTGTAAACGCTTCCGCCGCCTTTGTTGACGGTGTTTTCTATCGTCACAAGGCGGGTGTTCGGATACCAGTCGTAATCGGGCAGCAGTAACTCCTCTACCTGCTCAACACTCATCTTACCGCGCGCCCCCTCGGTAAGGCGCACCGACACTCCGCTGTGAAATGCCCACCCGCCGGTTTCGTAGTTGTAAATGTGCGAGAGCTTGTCGCAGATAATTTCATCTAAGGGTTGGGTGTGCGTTTTGATGGCAATCTGATTGGCCATAGTACCACTGGGGCAAAACAGCCCTGCCTCAAAGCCAAACAGAGTTGCCAGGGTTGTTTCTAATTTGATTACCGTGGGGTCTTCGCCAAACACATCATCACCCAGCGGAGCGCGCAGCATGGCTTCGCGCATGCCCGCATCGGGTTGCGTAAGCGTGTCGCTGCGCAAATCTACTTTCATAATCCCCCAGCAATATTACGTATAAAATAACCCCACAACGAGGGCTTAAGCAGCAGCGGAAACAAAAACCCAAATACCGCCCCGGTAAAATGCGCCGTATGCGCTATATGGTCACCTCCGCGCTGCGCCATGTACACACAATAAGCCAGATATACAGGTCCAAACACAAATGCCGGAATGCCCACCGGAATAAACATCAGATAAATCTTGCTCCAGGGGGCAAACAGAATACTTGCGAAAATCACCGCAGCTACCCCACCCGAAGCCCCCAAGCTGCGGTAATAGTAATCATTACGCCTGGTGAAAAGATTGTATATATCGGCAAGCGCCACGGCACCAAAATACATCAGCACGTAAAGGGTTACGCCAAAACCCGGAAATAACGCACCAAACACGTCTTCCACCATTACCCCAAAGCTATAAAGCGCGAGCATGTTGAAAATCAGATGTATCCAATCGGCATGAATAAAGCTGCATGAGACAAGCCGGTGCCATTCATTTTTCCGCCATATTTCATAGGGGTGAAAAATCAGTTTCTCTACCCACTGTGGGTTGTAGAATGCCAACACCGAAATTGCCGAAGTGACAATCACCAGAAAAAGCGTAATGTGCATGGCGCTAATTTACCTGCAAGGGTAACATTTTTTGATGAAGCCCCCGGCTCAAGTTTACACCAAACTCCGATAGATTTCAGCTGTAATATGCAAAGCCCCGCTATTGTACTGTTTACTTCTAAGGCGTTCAAACAGAGTTGTAACGGAAGCGTGCAGATATTGAGATGCACGCTTCAAGTGCATGTGAAGTACATCGCTATCCAATATCAATTTCTACTGTACGTCTAAAGAAAGTACCTCGGTGCCGCAGAATAATATATGGTAAAAATATATCATAAATTGGTTTGGCAATTTGCCCCCGGCGTTATGTGGCTTGCGCTGTGCGGTTGCCATTCCACCGGGTACCTGTTCCATGAACGCGACCCCCGGGTATCTGAAAAAATTACCAGGGCTCTCGCGGTTCACCGGTTTATCCCTGACGACCCTGCCGAATACGATGTAGTTTGGCAGCACAGACCGGCGCGCACGAAAATCATTATCAGTAAACCTCATTGGGTTGTTCCCTCGGCAAACCTGCCCCGTAGCTTACCGTTGGGCAGGTCAAACAACAATGTGAGCATAGCTATACACAATCATAAATTGTACTTGGCATTCCGCACGGGGCGCACTCACTTTGCCTCCAGGAAAAGCGGTTTGTACGTCATTTCCACCTGCGATGGACATAAATGGGACAAGGAACTAAGCATATTTCCGGGGCATGATGTACGGGAGCCGTTTCTGGCAGTGATTAACGATACCTTGCATCTCTACTACTTTGAGGCCGGTAAAAACCCCTTTGCATTTCAACCCCGGCACGTGAAGTGCGTTGTGATGGAAGACGATGGTAAGTGGTCAACACCTACCGAAGTGCTGAGCCCCGGTGAAGTGCCCTGGAGCATGAAAAAACGCCGGGGGGCAGTTTACCTGAGCAGTTACGCAGGCAGCCATTATCGCTTGCGCGGAAAACATCCCGTGAAGCTCTATTTCAAAAAAACGAAAAACGGCAAACACTTTACGGCGGCTGCCTGCCGGGATGAAGTTTACACCGGTGGTGTATCAGAAGCTGACTTTGAATTTGACCGCGAGGGAAACCTGTGGGCTGTAGGCCGTTTGGAAGATGGCGACCAAACGGGTTTCGGCACACAGATATTTTTTGCATCAAAAGACAATCTGTGCCATTGGCAATATAACGATACGGCCGAGCCGCACTGTTACATGTCGCCCAGGTTGTTTCGCCAGGGCGAAGATATTTACCTGATAGGGCGCAAGCATTTGGGGCGAAAACCTTTTGCGCGTACCGCCCGCCACAAACCGATGGCTCGTCAGCGCCTGCGCAACTGGATAGGATACTCACTCAGCCCTAAGACCACGGCTTTGTATCGCATCAACCGGCAAACACGGCGTGCCGAGTGGATTATGGATTTGCCCGGAGCGGGCGATAACTGTTTCCCTTCTCTTGTGCGACTGGACGAAAACCGCCTGCTGCTTGCCAATTACAGCTCGCCACTCATGCACCGCAAGCGCACCTGGCTGGGCGGGCAACTCCGGCGCACCGGCATTTACCTGTTGCTGATAGAATTTCTGGATGAATAAACCGATAACGAACGACTGTTAGTTTTCGCCCTGCTCACTTACATAAAACCGAAACAAACAATACGCGGCAAACGAATCGAGCAGGTGCCACATGGCGTGCCCCTGGATGAGTGAGCCCGGATTACACAGCGGGCTACCGTCTTTCCACATATTCCAGATGATGAACGCTAAGATGAGGGTTGCCAAACTGCCATAACCCCATAGCTTCGAGAGTTTTCGTTTTCGGTGGTAAGCATTCAGCATTTCAAACACGATGGTGACGCAAACAAAAAATCCGAAAGCGGCATTGCCGGCGTAATCCACCACAGGGACAGGTTCATAGTAAGTACCAGCCCACTCACACAACAGCACTATTGTGATGAACGATACGGTGAATACAATGTTGCTCCAATCGAAATACCGCTGCATGGCATAGCTGGCGGCAAACGAGACAACCAGATACATACTCAGCATATCCAAATCACCGCCAAGCGAGGTTTCGGTGGCGTGCATGGCCATGCTGCCCGGGCCCAGCGCTATGACCAGGCAACTGAAAAACAAACCCGTAAATGGAGAACGCGTGAAACGGTTATGGTAAGCGTCAAATTTTGCATGGGATAACTGCCAAGCCATCAACAAACCAAAAAACACGAAACCGAGGTTGCTCCACGTATTGGCGGGTTGCCTGATGTACCCCGGACGCGATGCCTCGCAAAAATCCGCGCCCACACCGGAAGGTGGACCAAACCATTGATTGAAAACCGCCAGGAAGAACAGCGTGAGCAACAACACCGCCCAACTCAGAGCTAAGTAAAAAATATGCCTGCGTTCAAATTTCACAAAGGGAATTTGCGGCAAATGTATGCGGGAAATTTATTTTGAGTCAGGATGCCGGAATAACTCATTGTGTCATTTGGTTTACTTTATGTTTTCTGTGTCTCCTTTTTTTTCAGCCACAACTTCATCACTTATACGCGGCAGCCCATAAGAATACTGCGCTCATATAGGTCCAAAGCAAGGTGAAAACGATGTGAACGGTGGTTTCGAAAAGTTTTCCTCTCCACAGCGCCGAGGAGTAGCCGAAGAGTTGAATGAATAGCCGCAAAAGCCAGAAAATACCGATACCGAGTGAAATTTTTCTGCCCAGTGCTGTTTCCGTCAACTCCTGCGAGGATGTTAAACAGAGCAGACCCATCAGAAAAACTACTAATGCGATAAAGAATGTATGAACCTTCATCATTTGCCTGTTGATTAAGCTCAACGATTTCAGATCCTCATTCCAGTTGAAATACTTAGGGAAAATTGTATGAATCAGCGCGAGAGATATTAACGTGAGACCAATTATTTTAAAGTGTATCTCCATTTTTGCGTAGTACAAAAGTAGTGATAAAGGGGGTTATTTTTATTTCGCTTGTAACGGCAAGGCCGGCAGTTTTGAAGATTTCCATCCACGATGATTTCGCGTAAAAATGTAAAGAGCCCAGCGAGTACGCCAAAAAATTATTCAAATCGCGAAGGTGTTCTGTTAGAAAAATCTCTCCGCCGGCTTTGGTAACCCGGTCGATTTCTTTAAAGAACTGTACTCTGTCTGATTTATCTCTTATTTCGTGTGCCGCGAATATGATGAGCGAATAATCAAACGTATTGTCTTTGAAGGGGAGGTTGTTGGCAGCAACGCGGATGGTGTTGTTTGTAGGCGGATAGATACGTCTGGCACGCCTCAGAGAAATTTCTGTGTGCTTGTCTTTATCATAAAAATCACAAATCGTGAGTTCGGTGTTCGGGAATTTGCCCATGATGATATTACTCGTTTCGTCAAACCCCGCATGTATATTGAGTACTTTTTTAAAGTTCAAATCGGGCAGCCAGGGGAGTTGATAAAGGTCTGAAAAGTCATAGATAAAATAAGACACTGCCAGAGAGGCGATGAGGGTGATCCCCAGCGCAAACGAGATAGTAAGCGCAAAAGGTTTGAGCGGCGCCGGTAATTTGTGTTGCCAGCTAATCAGTATCGCCAATATTACACCGGCGCATAAATAAAGATGCCAGTTAAAACGTATAATGTTTGTAACGCCCCGGAAAGGACTGCGTTTTAGTTCCATTTTTCTAATCTGCCTTTTTTCCAGTAGTAAGGGACATTTTCTATTTCAAATGCGTTTGCCAGTACAGGGTTGTGTAAATTCAGCGCGTTGATGAATTCGAATGAACAGCTAATTACTTTGAGGGGCTTAGGTTTCCAGTTTTGGCGCACGCCCTCAATAATTAAAACCGTTTGTTTTTCTGCGTCGTATGAGAAGGTGTTCGGGAGCGGTCCTGCAAATTTTTTTGCGTCTTTCCAGTCGGTGAAAGGAGACCCGGGCGGAATTTCAGCATCGCTCTCCGTTTTCTCTATCACTACCCGAAACTTTGACCTAACAGAACTAATTGTTTTCAGATTTCCGTTTGTATGTACTGAGATGTCTGTAGTAGAGTAGTTGTAGCGGGTGAATATTTTGCCCATGAGCTCCATTTTCTTTTTGTCTGTTTCTGACTTGAGGATGTATAAACCTCTTAAAGATTTCCCCGCCTTGTTGATGTAGCGCACAAAAATTCTGTAGCCAATAAGAAAAAAATCAAGCCCTGCGAATTCGGGGAAACCCTTTGGTCGTAAATTGCGCGTTTGAACCATGGCGACTGCTACGAATGCCCACCGGTCGAGGTAGGTGTCCAATACGAGGCGCTCAGGGATTAAATCGGCTAACTGCTCTTTGGATACTGCGAATGTGAGCACCGTGGAGTTTTCGAAAAATGCCTCCACCGCAAATGGGTGATTTTTTAGAAAATTCATCGTATATCTTTCGGTTGAAGGCGTTTTTTTAATATGAATTCGTTGTAAAAGATAACCCCGATGAACACGGATGCGAACAGGATGTTGCCCCTGCCCCACAGCAAAAGGTCGGGGGCAAAAATGTACTCCAGTATGTTCATACACGATACTAATGCTATCTGCACGATGGCATTGTATTTGGCTTTGAAGGCAGATAAAACCCATACTGCCATTACCACTTCAGCAATTCCGATGGCGATGGTCAGTTGACGTGCATATTCGTTGCCGAGAATTCTCGCTACGATTTGCTCGTGCCGGGGCACGAGGTTTAAAACTTTGCACAGAAGCCCGTTTACAAACCATACCGCAGCAATAAACAGGGTAAGCGCTTTGTGTAGATTAGGGGGAGCCACTTTTTTTGTGGGTAAATTTTGATAGGAATGATACCGCGGTTTTGCTGCCGAAGGTATAATATTTTTAATTGGTTTTTGCCGATAGGCAAAGCTCATGGAATAAACAGAAGAACTTGAGATATACATACGCTTAAGTTGTAACAGTTCTGAATATGCCGAAGCGAAAAGCGATAAGCCAATTAGTAAAAGCTACGCGCCAGCTACTCAGCGCGCGATAGCGGGTTAGGGATGCGGAGGGCGCGAGCGGAGCGAAGCGGCCCCGCCCGCACCCTTGAAAAAACAAACGAATTGCGGGCGGGGCGGGAGCGACAGCGTACCCCGTAGCAAGCCCGACCCCCGCCGCGATGGGGAGCTGTGTGGGCTGGCGCGGCGGGGGGAACCCCCTGAAAATATAAATTTACTGTAATTTAACGGAGTTGATGTATTAAAAATAATTTTTATTTGATAACTCCGAGTTCGCGGCCGATTTTGGTGAAGGCGGCAAGGGCTTTGTCGAGGTGTTCTTTTTCGTGAGCGGCGCTCAGTTGCACGCGGATGCGGGCTTTATCTTTGGGGACAACGGGGTAGAAGAAGCCGATGACGTAGATGCCTTCGTCAAGGAGGCGGGCAGCGAAGGTTTGAGCGAGTACGGCATCGTAGAGCATTATGGGTACGATGGGGTGCACGCCGGGTTTAATGTCGAAACCTGCTGCCGTGATGTGTTGGCGGAAATAGCGGGTGTTCCACTCGAGTTTATCGCGCAGGGCGGTGGTTTCGCTCAGCAGGTCGAGCACAGCGATGCTTGCGCCCACGATGGCGGGCATGAGGGTGTTGGAGAAGAGATACGGGCGGGAGCGCTGGCGGAGGATTTCGATAATTTCTTTGCGGCCCGATGTGAAGCCGCCGCTCGCTCCGCCCAGGGCTTTGCCGAGAGTGCCGGTGATTATGTCTATTTGCCCGTGTACACTGCAATGCTCGGGTGTGCCGCGGCCTGTTTTGCCTATGAAGCCCGTGGCATGGCACTCGTCCACCATCACCATGGCGTGGTATTTATTGGCTAAGGCAACGATTATATCGAGCTGAGCGATGGTGCCATCCATGCTGAACACACCGTCTGTAACGATTATGCGCGAGCGGTGGCGCTGCGCGGCTTGCAGTTGGCGCTCGAGGTCTTCCATGTCGTTATGTTTATAGCGATAGCGCGCCGCTTTGCAGAGCCGTATGCCGTCAATGATAGAGGCGTGGTTCAGTTCATCAGAGATGATAGCGTCTTCTTCGTTAAACAGCGGTTCAAATACGCCTCCGTTGGCATCGAAAGCCGCTGCGTAGAGGATGGTGTCTTCGGTGCCCAGAAATGCTGAAATTTTTTGCTCAAGTGTTTTGTGAATATCCTGTGTGCCGCAGATGAAGCGCACGCTGCTCATGCCGAAGCCGTGTGTATCAATGGTTTTTTTGGCGGCTTCAATCACTCGCGGGTGAGAGGAGAGACCGAGGTAGTTATTGGCGCAGAAGTTCAGCACCTCTTTTCCGTTGGCATGTATCACGGCGCCCTGCGGGGTGGTGATGATGCGCTCTTTTTTGTAGAGGCCGGAGTTTTCAATCTGCTGCAGCTCGGCTTGCAACCGCTCGCGTATAGTGAACATAGGTTGTGTTTTGCGGTGCAAAAAACAAAACTTTACCGGATTGGTGAAACCGGTGATACAATAGGAATATACAGGGGGATGGTTATGCTTTTGCTTTTCGCCTGCGGAAAAGAAGGTAATAAATCACTACGATAACGGCAACGACAATTACGACAAACATGATAACGGGCAGGAGCAGCGCCAGGATACTTCCTCCAACGGAGAAGGCATTCTCTGCTGTGGACACGGCGTGATTGCCTACGCCCGCCGTGAGTTTGGTAGAGCCGAGCCGCAATAGCCCGGTGCCGGCTTGAATCATACCGGCGGCACCACCTCCGGCAATGGCAGCGAGTATCCACTTGGTGGTGGGGTCGAACTCGGTAAAGACGGATGCCGATAGCACTGTGCCTGCCACCACGGCAGAGGGCGTAGTGATGGTATCGAGAATATTATCTACTACCGGAATGTAGTACGAGGCAATTTCGGCTACCGAAGCAGCGGCAAAACATATTATGGCAGGCCATGAGCCCAACCACTCAAAGCCCGATGACAACGGCAAATAACCGGCTTTGGCAGCCAGCCCGCCAATGAGCAGGGGCACAAATACTCTGAATCCACAGCAGGCGCTAAGCGATACCCCCATAGCCACCGGTATGATATATTGCTGTATGATTTCCATTACCGTTTGTTGTTGGCTCAACAAAACAAAAATAGAGCCAAACGCGCGTGGTATGGCGGGGAGGCATTACTTTGTTAGTAAATTACGAAATTCTTCGTTTTGCACTTTGAGCGCTTCTATCTCTTTTTGTTGGAGTTCAATTTGTTTTTGCTGCTCCTGAACCGCTTTGATGAGGGGAATAATGAAATCGCCATAGCGCATGCTGTACACCTCTTTGTCGCTCTTGGGTACATCTATGCCCGGGAAGTGCTCATAGCCGCTCTCCTTCATAGCCCGCTCCACTTCTTGTGCTATTAACCCCACAAAGCGTTGGTTTTTGATGTCGGTATGGTCTATATTTTTCAAAAGAGAATCGGGCGTGCCCCATATTTGGTGGAGGATTTCGGGGTTTTGGTTGTAGCTCACGGGGCGTAACTTCATAATAAAATCAAGGCCCTTCACATCATCTTTAATGTTTGATTTAAACCGAGCATCGCTGTACGCGGTAATACCGGTCACCTGTGCGCGGATTTGTGTGATGGCCGTGTTGCCCAGCAATACCTGATTATCACCGGTGCATTGAGCATTGGCTATGCCATAGCCGAGCATGGTAACATTGGTGCGGTTGACGGTGGGGGATGACCTGGCCCCAACAAAGGTACATTGGTTAAAATTTATATTGGTAATACCCGCACCCGCTTCTTCGCCCACAGCCGTATTAAGGTCGCCAGTTGTGTTATAAAACAAAGCGTTTTCCCCAACAGCAGTATTGGCAAAACCTGTAGTATTTTCGTGGAGAGCTTCTTCACCACAAGCAGTATTTTCAAAGCCGGTATTGTTATTAAACAAAGCATTATGGCCGAAAGCGGAGTTATCATAACCGGTAGTGTTTGAGTAAAGCGTAGAACAACCGCTGGCAGTGTTGTAGAATCCGTTGGTGTTAGAGTAAAGCGCCCTATAACCGCTGGCGGTGTTGCTAAAGCCGTTGGTGTTAGAGTAAAGTGTGTTAGCCCCGCTGGCGGTGTTGTTAGAGCCGGTAGTGTTGGAGTAAAGCGCACTAACCCCGCTGGCGGTGTTGTTAGAGCCGGTAGTGTTGGAAAATAACGCCTTAGAACCTATTGCCACATTTTCAACACCCTGATACGAAGCAGTTGCTCCAATAC
>JANWXI010000044.1 GCA_025057415.1 Chitinophagales bacterium | reverse complement strand
CATAAAAAAAATTTTTTATTTGTATTTCCCCGCAGCGAAGTTCACGGGTGTTGGGTGATGCAGTATATAGTTGCGAAAGGAACTACGAATGTGCATCTGCAGTAGCGTGCAGGGCATGAATGGCTTTGCGCATTTTGGCCCGCAGGTGTTCCGAAACGGGATAGAGCGGCAGGCGCAGGTATCCCTCACATATTCCTAAAACTTCTAATGCGTATTTGATGCCACCGGGGTTGCCTTCGGCAAAGAGCATATCGGTAATGTCGTTAAGCTGGTAGTGCAGGGTGCGGGCGGTTGTGTAGTCACCGCGCAGGCAGCAGCGCACCATTTCAGAGAAAATATTCGGGAATGCCTGCCCTACTACTGAGATGACTCCGTCAAATCCGTATGCCATCAGCCCGAGTGTGAAGTTGTCATCACCCGATATGAGGAGGAAATCTTTGGGTTTGTTTTTGAAGATTTGCATGCACTGGGTAAAGTCACCGCTGGCTTCTTTGATGCCAATGATGTTGTCGGTTTCGTTGGCGAGGCGAAGGGTGGTTTCAGCTTTTATGTTGGAGCCGGTGCGGCCGGGTACGTTGTATAGTATCACGGGCCGAGGTGCCACAGCGGCAAGGGTTTTGTAGTGAGCGATGATGCCCTCCTGCGTGGGCTTGTTGTAGTAAGGCGATACCGAAAGGATGGCATCAATGCCGTTGAAATGGTATTGCTCAATTTCTCTGAGTATTTGATGCGTACTGTTACCTCCGAAGCCGGCTACTATGGGTACGCGGCCGTTCACAACGCTCACGGTAAAATCGAGTACTTCCTTTTTCTCTTCTTTACTGAGGTTCACGCTTTCACCCGTAGTGCCGAGCGACACTACATACTCCACGCCTCCATCTATACAATGGTTGATAAGCCGGCGCAAACCTTCGTAATCAATTTCTGCGTTGCTGTTGAATGGGGTAACCAGCGCCACACCGGTGCCTGTAAATTTACGCTGCGTCATAATGTATTTTATTTAAATATGAAGTGATGATGCTCAGCAAGTAACTAAGGTCGCGGCGGCCTCCGATGTTTATCATAAAATCATAAAGGGCTGTTTTGCGCTCGTCATAAACGCCTACGCGCCAGCGCGCCCTGCTGATGGCTGCGATGTACTCAAGCGGCAGGATTTCGCGTGTGAAGCAGCAGAGCAGAAGGTCAAACCGCTTGCGGGCGAAATCAAGAGCTGTTTCGTGTACAGGCACCAGACACCACGAGATGTGCGCGGTGTTCATCACTTTGATGTCAGCTTTGTGGTCGGTTTTGTTGTCGTTGATGAAGCCGAGAATTTCCACTTGCTTACCATCGCGTTTCAGTTGTTCGGCAAAGCGGGTGATGAGGATGTCGTTATCGGCATCGGAGCTGTCGTACAGGATGCCGATGGTTTGTGCATCGGGCAGGTTGATGATGGAGCGCAGTTCTTTGGTTTGGCGCAGGGCTTCGTTCAGCGCTTTGCGGTAAAAGTAACGTTGAATGTTGTACCACCATTTCATCGGTTGCGAATTTAGGATGCTTGGGTGGTAAATACACCCATGGATGAAAATTTTTTGATGCGCAGTTGAATGCGCTCTTCGGGGGCAATCTGTTCCAGTTCGCCAATGTGTTGCACGATTACCTGTTTGAGGGTGGCAGCCATTTGCGCGGGGTTGGCGTGTGCTCCGCCGGGGGGTTCCGGCACAATGCCATCAATGATGCCCATGGCGTAAAGGTCGTGTGCGGTGGGTTTGAGCGCCTCGGCGGCTTTTTCTTTGTGTTCTGCCGTGCGCCACAGTATGCTGGAGCACGCCTCGGGCGAAATGACCGAGTACCAGGTGTTTTCCAGCATCAGCAGCCGGTCGCCCAAACCAATGCCGAGAGCGCCGCCGCTTGCTCCCTCGCCAATTACAATACACAACACAGGCACTTTAAGAGCGGTCATCTGCATGAGATTTCGGGCTATGGCTTCGCCCTGACCGTGGCGCTCGGCTTCTTCGCCAGGGTAAGCCCCGGGAGTATCAATGAGCGTTACGATGGGCTTATGGAATTTCTCTGCCAGTTTCATAAGGCGGAGCGCCTTGCGGTAGCCCTCGGGGTTGGGCATACCAAAGTTGCGCTCTATGCGCGACTGGGTAGTGGTACCCTTCTGATGCCCGATAATCATGTATGTTTTGCCGTCAATACAGCCAAGGCCTCCCACAATAGCTTTGTCATCGCGGTACAGGCGGTCACCGTGCAGTTCAATAAACTCGGAGCAGATTTGCTCTATATAAAACAAGGTGTAGGGTCGCTCGGGGTGGCGGCTCACCTGTATGCGCTGCCACACGGTAAGTTTTTCGTATATCTCGCGCTGCTTGTCTATCAAACGTTGTTTTAATTCAGCTATGCGGTTTTCTTCCGCACCTGACGATTCCGCGGCGGCAATCTGTGCGTGCAAGGCAGCAATCGGTTCCTCAAAATCCAGATAAACCGTAGCCATAGTGCGGGCACAAATAAACCCGAAAATTACGAATTAGGATGAGGTTACAGTTCCTTAAAATGGGGGTATCAGGTGATTTGCTGCAACAAAATATGCCTCTAAAGCAGTTTAAAAATGTTGATGAACGGTTAGTAACAGTTAAAAACCTGTTGATAAGCAAGGAATTTTTCAACAAAAGCATATAAATGCCGTATTGTGCCACAAATTACCACTAATTTATTTAATTGAATATCAATATTTTATGATACTTTTTACCATGTGTAAATCTTTTTTGGTGGGAAATAGTGAGAAAAAGTGGTAAATTATGGAAAATTTTATTTCATTTGCTGACGAAACCTCCGCCACATGGCTTTTCGCGGTCAATATGAGTGTACCATGGACGACAAAGGGCGCATTAAAATGCCTGCTGCCCTGCGCAAGCAGTTTCCGGAGGGGGAGAACAGTTTCATAATAGTAAAGGACACGGAAGATTGCCTCGTGATTTATCCGATGCGCGAATGGGAGGCCGAAGAGAAACGCCTGATGGAGCTTGATAACTACGACCCCGAGCTGAAGCAATTCATCACCGCCAGGATGGCATCACTCACCGAAGTGGAGTTTGACAGTGCCGACCGCTTTGTCATCGGCAAACGCCTCGCCGGTTACTTAGGTAACAGCAAAAATGTGGTGTTGGTGGGGTGGTTTAACCGCATTCAGTTGTGGGATGCCGCGCGGCTTGAGCAGTATCAGGCCAACAGCATGGCGCGGATTAAGGAGTTAGCTACCAAGGCATCAGAATATCTGAAATCAAAAAAAGGCGAAAGCGAGCATAAAGGTTGATGAAACGAACCGGGGATGATGAAGCCCTACCACACCAGCGTTCTTTTACATGAAAGTGTAGATGCCCTGCAGGTAAAGCCCGGAGGTACTTATGTTGATGCCACCTTTGGGGGCGGGGGTCACTCGCGCGAGATTTTAAAACGCCTGGGCCCCGATGGCAGATTACTTGCCTTTGACCAGGATGAGGAGGCAGCGCAAAACGCACCTGATGACGTACGCTTCACCTTCATTGGAGCAAACTTCAGCGCGCTGAAACGCTTTCTGCGTTTGTATGGCATTGAGCATGTAGATGGCATCGTTGCCGACTTAGGCGTATCGGGCAGGCAGTTAGAAGCGGCAGAGCGCGGTTTCAGTTACCGCCTTGAGGGTCCGTTGGACATGCGCATGAACCGCAACAGCACACTCACGGCTGCGCATATATTAAATGAATACGGAGCCGAACAACTGCAGCAAATGTGGAGTAGGTACGGAGAGGTGCGCAATGCCCGCACATTGGCACAGGCAGTAGTGAATGCCCGGAGCAGGCAGCCGCTGACCACCACCACCCAACTGCGCGAAATTGCCCTGCAATGCAAAACAGGCGATGAGCACAAATACCTGGCACAGGTATTTCAGGCAGTGCGCATAGAGGTGAATGGTGAGATGCAGGCGCTGGAACAGTTGCTCGTGCAGAGCGCTGAGGTGCTGCGGCAGGGCGGGCGGCTGGCGGTAATCACCTTTCACTCGCTGGAAGACCGTTTGGTAAAAAATTACATGAAACATGCGTCTTTCAGCGATGAACCCGAAAAAGATGTGTTTGGCAGATGGCAACCCCTTTTTCGGGTGATAACCCGTAAACCGATTACCGCAGGCGAAAAAGAAAGGCGCGAAAATCCGCGCAGCCACAGCGCCAAACTCCGTGTAGCGGAAAGAATATAAAGAAATTATTATATATGAATAACGAACAACCAACTTCGCAAACATCCGTAGCTGCTTCACCCAAAAAGAAAAGCGGCATCGGCAGGTTACTCGGTAAATTTGATTACGCCGGGGAGCTGGGTTTGAAGCAACTGCTCCTTCACATGCCTTTTGTGATGTTTTTGGTGGGCCTGGCTTTACTGCACATTGCAAACAGTCATCTGGCCGATAACCTGGCGCGGCAAATTGCCAAAACCGAAAAGCAGGTTAAAGACCTGCACTGGCGCTATCTCACATCTTCATCAGACCTGATGCAGAAAAGCAAACTGAGCGAAGTGGCAGCGTTGGTAAGGCCGCTCGGTCTAAAGGAGCTGCGCGAGCCGCCCTACGTGATTTGTGAAAGGGGAGAAGATGAAACGGGTAATCCTGAAAACAAACCTTGAAAACACATTAGAAAAATAAGTAAAACTACACCGGTGGCGGTTAACAAAAAGAGGGAAATCTTACTGCGCTCATACCTGAGTTTTTCATTCGTGTTCCTCGTGGGCATGGCCATACTGGCGCGCGCGGTTTACATCGCCACTGTGCAGGGAGAGTACTACCGTTCGTTGGCCGACTCCCTTACCATTGTACCTAAGCCACTGCTGGCTGAGCGCGGGAATATTTACAGCGATGACGGGCGATTGCTGGCAGCCACCCTGCCGCGCTACGACATTCGTATCGATTTTAAAACCACATACCTCTATCCCGATACATTCTTCAAATATCTGGATGCATTTGCCGCCGCAATGAGTCGGAAATATCCGGAAAAATCGGCACGTCAGTACAAAGAAGAGTGGCTGTATCAGCGCAAAAAGAAAAACCGCAGTTACCTGCTCAAGCGCAATGTTTCGTACAACGACTTGCAGGAAATGAAACAATGGCCGCTGTACAACAAAGGACCGTATGTGAGCGGCATTCGCGAGTTTCGCGAAGATCTGCGCAAAAATCCCTTCGACATGCTCGCCCGCCGCACCTTGGGCGCTATGAACGACAGCTTCGGCATTTACGGTTTGGAAAAACAATATGACTCCATCTTGCGGGGTAAGGTAGGCACCATCATGGTACAACGCATTGCAGGAGGTGCAGTAGTGCCCATTGATACAAAAGACGAAATTGCTGCACGCCCCGGGCACGATATTTACACAACTATCAATGTGGAGTTACAGGATGTGGCGGAAGAGGCGCTGCGCAGTAAACTGCAATACCACCAGGCCGACCACGGTTGTGTGGTGTTGATGGAGGTAAAAACCGGACGCATCAAGGCGATTGCGAACCTCGGCAGGGTTAACGATTCCACATACAGAGAGATACAGAATTATGCAGTTTGGGAGGCAGCCGACCCGGGGTCAACTTTCAAACTGGCTACCGTAGCCGCTTTGATAGAAGACGGTTTTGTGACGAATAAAACGAAAGTATATGTAGGCGACGGCCGCCTCGTGTTAGATAAAAAATCCGGCAAGGCAATTGTTGACCATCATGTAGAAGCGCCCGAAATTACCTTGCAGCGCGCGTTTGAGGAGAGCAGCAACGTGGCCATGGCATCGTTGGCGAATAAATACTACGGTGGAGCGCGCGAGAAGTTTTACAAGCATTTGGTGAATTTCGGCTTTAACGAAAAAATAGATATAGGAATACCGGGCGCTACAGCCCCGCGCCTGCCGCATCCAAAGCAATGGAGCGCCGTTACCACAGCGTATCTCGCTCACGGTTATGGCGTGGACGTAACGCCCTTGCATATCCTCACCTTTTACAACGCGGTAGCCAACAACGGAGTAATGGTGAAGCCATACATCGTAGAGAAAATCAAATCCTACAACCGCGTAATCGATTCGACAACCACAGGGATACTCAACCCCAAAATATGCAGCGATAAAACACTGGCGCAGCTCCGCGAAATGCTGGAAGGCGTGGTGCTCAACGGCACAGCTACCAATCTCAATACCGATTATTTGCGTGTGGCGGGTAAAACCGGCACAGCTGTGGTTTCGCAGGGTAAAAAAGGTTACGAAGTGGAAGGCAGGAAAGTTTACCGCGCTTCGTTTTGCGGTTACTTTCCTGCACATGACCCGCAATACAGTATGATTGTAGTGATTAACTCGCCCACCGCCAACGGGTATTACGGAAATGTGGTGGCAGGTACCATATTCAAAGAAGTAGCAGATAAAGTGTACTCGCTTAATCTGCATCTCCACCGGCCCGTAAATAACGCTGAACCCGTAGTACATCAATTGCCGGCGGTTTCAAAAGGGCATACCGAAGACCTTGTGCATCTCTACAGGTTTCTCGGCAAAAATCTGCCGGCGCCTGCTACGCCCTGGAGTGCTGTGAAAAATCAAAACGGAACGGTGTTGCTTGCCGAAAATGAAATGAGCTATGACGTGGTGCCCGATGTCACCGGCATGAGCATGCGCGATGCCGTGTATCTGCTCGAAAACCTCGGCTTGCGTGTAACGATTAGCGGAAAGGGAGTGGTGGTAAGGCAAAGCGAGACAGGCACTAAAATTCAGCGCGGCAAATGGATTAACCTGGAACTGCAATAACAAATGAAGAAACGGCTGGTCATACTCGGAGCGGGAGAGAGCGGTTTCGGCACGGCAGTGCTGGGGCTCAGGCAGGGGTATGACGTGTTTGTGAGTGATATAGGGAAGGTAAAAGAACACTACGCTGCGAAAATGCGCGAGTGGAAAATCGAGTACGAAGAAGGCAAACACACGGAGGATAAGATACTCAATGCAGATCTGGTGATGAAAAGTCCGGGCATACCCGATACGGTGCCCATCGTACAAAAAATACGGCGCGCGGGAATACCCGTGGTGAGTGAAATTGAGTTTGCTTCCTGGTTTACGCAGGCAAAAATCGTAGGCATCACGGGGTCAAACGGAAAAACTACTACTACTGCACTTACCTACCACATTCTGAAAAACGGCGGATTGAACGTAGGACTTGGCGGTAACATCGGGCAGAGTTTTGCCTATCAGGTGGCGATGTGTCAGTACGATTATTATGTGTTGGAGATATCCAGTTTCCAGTTAGACGACATTGAAAAATTCCGACCGCAGGTGGCGGTACTTACCAATATTACGCCCGATCATCTGGACCGCTACGATTATGAGTTAAAAAATTATGTGCGGGCTAAATTTAACATCACCCGCAATCAGGGGCCCGATGACTACTTTGTGTATTGTGCCGATGACCCCATCACCGCACAATACATGACTACATGCCCGGGAGCGGCGCGAAAAATCCCCTTTTCACAAGAGCGCGAATTGCCGGAGGGCGGCTATGTAAAAGACAATCACATCATTATTCACATAAACCAAAACCAATTCACTATGAGTATTCAGGAACTCGGATTGACGGGACGTCACAACGTGTACAACTCATTGGCTGCCGGCATCGTGGCCAATGTTTACGGTCTGCGCAAAGAGCAGATACGCGAGAGTTTGGCTGACATGCGCTCGCTCGAGCACCGCATGGAAACCGTAGCCAAAATCCGCAACATTGAGTTTATCAACGACAGCAAGGCAACCAACGTCAACAGCGCGTGGTATGCTCTGGAGAGCATTAACAAGCCGATAATCTGGATTGCCGGCGGTGTGGACAAAGGCAATGATTATTCGGTGCTGGAGCCGCTGGTGCGCAAAAAAGTGAAGGCCATGATTTGCCTCGGACTCGACAACACAAAACTCCACGCGGCATTCGGCAAGATGGTAGATGTTATCATCAACGTCACAAGCATGCATGATGCCGTGCGCATGGCGTACAGTTTGGGCGTTCCGGGCGATTGCGTGTTGCTTTCACCGGCTTGCGCTTCGTTTGATTTGTTTGAAAATTACGAAGACCGGGGCAAAAAATTCAAAGAGGCAGTAATACAGTTGTAACGAATGGCTCTGCAGCAATTCTATCAGACAACTGTGAAGTTGCCTCGCGAATACTCATAGTAAAATGCGCAGATGAAACATTCATCACTTTACTATCACGCCGGTTATGCTGTACTATCTCTTTAAGTATCTGGATCAGCAAATAGACCTGCCGGGAGCCGGGCTGTTTGGTTACATATCTTTCAGAGCGGCCATGGCGCTGCTGATTTCACTCATCATTTCGCTGCTGTATGGCGATAAGTTGATTGCCATGCTCAAGCGACGGCAAATCGGAGAAAACATTCGCCAACTGGGTTTGGAAGGTGAAAATTCCAAAAAAGGCACCCCCACGATGGGCGGGTTAATCATATTGGCGTCTATCCTGCTGCCCACTTTGCTCCTCGCCCGTTTGGATAATATTTACATTATCCTGATGCTGATAGCCACTGTGTGGCTTGGTATTATTGGCTTTGCCGATGACTACATCAAAGTTTTCAAGAAAGATAAAAAAGGGCTTGCCGGCGTTTTCAAAATCATCGGGCAGGTGGGTCTGGGTATTATAGTAGGTTCTGTTTTGTATTTTCATAAAGGCGTGGTAACCCGCGAAGAAATTCCCGCCTCGGAGGTGTATCGGTACGACAGTAAAGACATCACTAAATTAACAGACGATAACGGCACGGTGCATTACATGATTACCGAAAAATCTCCCACTACCACCATACCGTTTGTAAAATCACACGAAATAGATTACGGAAAAATACTATGTGTTTTCGGAGAAGAGTATTGCAAGTATGCGTGGATAGTGTTTATCCCGATAGTGATATTCATCATTACAGCCGTGAGTAACGGGGCTAACCTCACCGATGGAATAGACGGTTTGGCTACCGGCACCTCGGCTATCATTGGCGCCACACTGCTGGTGTTTGCGTACGTATCGGGTAATATTATTTTTTCGGAGTATCTGGACATAATGTACATCCCAAATGTGGGCGAGCTTGTAATTTTTATCGCTGCCTTTGTGGGGGCTTGTGTCGGCTTTTTGTGGTACAACTCTTACCCCGCGCAGGTTTTTATGGGCGATACCGGCTCGCTGGCGCTGGGCGGCATCATTGCCACGCTTGCCATCATCGTGCGTAAAGAACTACTTATACCGGTAATGTGCGGAATTTTTCTGGCAGAAAACCTGAGCGTAATGATACAGGTAAGCTATTTCAAATACACCAGGAGAAAATACGGAGAGGGCAGGCGCGTTTTTCTGATGAGCCCGCTGCATCACCACTATCAAAAGCTCGGCTGGCACGAAAGCAAAATCGCGTCGCGTTTCTGGATTGTAGGCATACTGCTGGCGGTACTGAGCGTGGTAACGCTGAAGATACGGTAAATCCATATAAAAAAATATACATAAGACAAAAAATTAATTTGTGCCCGTCCTGTCACAATTATTAAAAGATATACCGGCGTTGCAAATCATCGGGGCTGATGATGTTAACATTGCCTCGTTGCAGGTTGACTCGCGCCTTGTGAAGCCGGGCGATTGTTTTGTGGCTGTACGCGGCGCAGTTACCGACGGGCACCTGTACATGCAGGGCGCTGTGGAGCGCGGCGCTAAAGCTGTTATTTGTGAGGTACTCCCCGAACAGCTTGCCTCTGATGTAACGTACGTTCAGGTAAAAGAAAGCAGTAAAGCTCTCGGTAAGTTGGCCTCGGCATGGTATGGTCACCCCTCGCGTGAGCTGAAGGTAGTAGGTGTAACCGGCACCAATGGCAAAACCTCGGTGGTTACTTTGCTATACCGTGTATTCCTGGCGCTGGGTATGCGCGCCGGGCTCATATCTACCGTTCAAAACTGCATACTGCATGAAACAATTCCGAGCACACACACTACCCCCGATGCTATTACATTGCAGGGACTTCTGCGCCGTATGGCCGATGCAGGATGTGGTTACTGCTTTATGGAGGTAAGCTCACACGCGGTGGTGCAGGAGCGCATTGCGGGCTTGCATTTCACCGGCGCTGTGTTTACCAACATTACACACGATCACCTGGATTACCACGGCACCTTTGCCAACTACATTAAAGCCAAAAAAAAGTTTTTTGATGAATTACCCGCAGATGCTTTTGCACTCGTTAACCTTGACGACCGCAATGCCCGCGTGATGT
This sequence comes from Chitinophagales bacterium, assembly GCA_025057415.1. Classification (GTDB taxonomy): domain Bacteria; phylum Bacteroidota; class Bacteroidia; order Chitinophagales; family LD1; genus Bog-950. The sequence goes on along the minus strand of JANWXI010000044.1, from coordinate 15,427 downwards.
TGCAAAATACCCGCGCCCGTACATATACATTTGCCGTGCGCTCTCCTGCCGATTTCAAGTGTAAACTGATAGAGAACGGCATGGAAGGTCTGCATCTGGAAATTGACGGCACCGAGGTACACAGCCGCCTGATGGGAGAGTTTAATGCATACAACCTCACGGCAGTATATGCCGTTTGTCGTTTATTGGGGGTAGAAAAGCACGCATGCCTTACCAAACTATCTTCCGTAACCCCGCCGGACGGACGATTTCAGCAGGTAATTTCTCCCAAGCAGAAGATTTTGGGAATAGTAGATTATGCCCACACACCCGATGCGCTGAAAAATGTGTTGCAAACTATCGGAGCCGTGCGTACCGGTAATGAACAAGTTATTACGGTGGTCGGCTGCGGTGGCGACCGCGACAAAAGCAAACGACCCCTGATGGCGGAGATCGCCTGCCGCTACGCACATCGCGTGATACTCACCTCTGATAATCCGCGCAGCGAAGACCCGGAAGAAATCATCCGCCAGATGAGCGAGGGAATACCGCCGGATGAGAAAAAGAAAGTATTGCAAATTACTGACCGTGCTCAGGCAATACGCACCGCTGTAGCATTGGCAGGCGGGCGCGACATCATACTGGTGGCAGGCAAAGGCCATGAAACTTACCAGGAAGTAAAGGGAGTGAAAACACACTTTGATGACCGGGAGGAATTGCTCCGCGCCTTTGCAGAGTTAGACAAATGAAACAAATAAAAAAAATTATATATGAGTAAAATAACAGATATAATCTGGAGCTACCTGCGGGGCGATAAGGTGGTGTGGACCATTGTCTTTTCGCTTTTCATTGTCTCTATGCTGGCGGTGTACAGCGCTACCGGTACGCTGGCGTATGCCAAAGAAGTGAGCAGCACGTATTATCTGTTTAAACAAATTACCCTGGCGCTGTTTGGTCTTGCGCTGATGTACGTGTTTCACCTGATTGATTATCGCTACTACTCGCGTATTTCGCAGATATTGTGGGTAATCTCCATTCCGTTGTTGATATATACCATGTTTGGTACGCAGAGTACCAACGATGCCAACCGTTGGATACGACTGCCTTTCGTGGGGTTAACGTTTCAGACATCTGACCTCGCCAAGTTAGCGCTCATCATGCTGTTGGCACGCCAGCTATCGCTCAGGCAGGAAAACATCGGGGATTTTCGCCAGTCGTTTGTACCTACGCTAATCCCTGTAGTGGTGACCTGTATGTTGATAGCTCCGGAGAACCTTTCAACGGCGCTGATTTTGTTTTGCACGGCGGTGCTGGTCATGTTTATCGGGCGCATCCCCATACGACACATTGCCCTGCTTACCGGCGCCGGTTTGCTTGCGGCGGGCATTTTCCTGGCCGTTTTGTTTCTGGTACCTGAAAGTTGGTTAACAGGGCGCATGCCCACCTGGAAAAATCGTATAGAAAACTACATTAATCAGATAAGTGGCGCCCCAGCTGACTTAGAAGAAGATTATCAGGTAACGCAAGCGAAGATAGCCATTGCCAAAGGCGGATTGCTAAAACTAAACCCGGGCGGAAGCGACCAGCGCAATTTTCTGCCGCAGGCATACAATGATTTCATCTATGTAATTATCATTGAAGAATACGGAGTGCTGGGGGGGGCTGTGCTGCTCTTTTTGTATTTGTTTTTGCTATACCGGTGTATTCGAATTGCCATAGATGCGCCCAAGGTATTTGGTGCGCTGCTTGCCGTGGGGCTGGGATTTGCTCTGGTGATACAGGCGATGGTTAATATGGCCGTGGCGGTCAACTTGTTTCCGGTAACGGGCGTCACTTTGCCGCTCGTAAGTATGGGAGGCAGTTCAGTGATATTCACTTCCATCGCCTTCGGTATCATCCTCTCCGTATCGCGGAGTGTTCAAGACGAAGCGCAAACCGAGCCGGCATGAGCGCAAGGCGTATTTTTATTTCGGGCGGCGGAACGGGCGGGCACATTTTTCCTGCCATAGCTATTGCCAATGCGTTAAAAGAGAAACTGCCCGATGCGGATATTTTGTTTATTGGTGCGGAGGGACGCATGGAAATGGAGCGCGTTCCGCAGGCAGGTTATCCGATAGTAGGGCTGCCCATAGCGGGATTTCAGCGCAGCCATTTTTTGAAAAACATTTCGCTTCCTTACAAAGTTATGCAAAGCATGTTCCGCGCGTACCGCTTGGTGAAGTTGCATCGCCCGTGTGTGGCGATAGGCGTAGGCGGATATGCGAGCTTTCCGGTACTTCAGGCAGCGGCGTTGTGCGGAGTGCCCACGGTAATTCAGGAGCAAAACTCTTATGCCGGTATTACCAACCGCATACTGGGCAAAACCGCCCGGCTGATATGCACGGCATACGAAGGCATGGAAAAGTTCTTTCCGGTAAAAAATATATTACTTACCGGAAACCCTGTACGTAAAGAAATTGCGGATATCCGCGTTACCCGCGAAGAAGGATGTGCTTACTATCAATTGAACCCGGCAATGAAAACTCTGTTGGTTACCGGCGGCAGTTTGGGAGCCCGCACCATTAATCATAGCATACTGGCAGGGTTGCGCGCTATATACGAGAGTGATGTGCAGGTCTTGTGGCAAACCGGCAGGATGTATTACGAGGAGTGTGCAGCGGCGGCTGCGGGCTACACGCGTGTGCAGGTGCACAGGTTTTTAGACCGTATGGATATGGCTTATGCCTGTGCGGATGTGATTATTTCACGCGCCGGAGCGCTCAGCATTGCGGAATTGCAATGTGTGGGGAAGCCGGCAATTCTTGTGCCCTCGCCCAATGTGGCTGAAGACCACCAGACCCACAATGCCATGTCTTTGGTTCGTAAACAGGCGGCTTTGATGATACGAGACGATGAGGCGCACCTGAAATTAGTACCTTCAGCGCTGGATCTTCTCCGCAACGAAGTACATCGAAAAACGCTTAGTGAAAATATCCGCAGCATGGCACGACCGTACGCTGCTGAGCAAATTGCCGATGCTGTAATGCGTATAGCCGGTTTACTTAATGATAAATCTTAATCTTAATCGTATGGATTTAAATCGTTACAACAAGATATTTCTCATCGGCATAGGTGGTATTGGCATGAGTGCGCTGGCGCGTTACTTCAAATCATACGGTAAAGATGTGAGCGGTTATGATAAAACGCCCACTGCCCTTACAAACGAACTGATGCGCGAAGGGATACCGGTTTTTTTTGAAGACCGCCAGGAATTGTACCCGGCAGATGCAGACCTTGTGGTTTACACACCTGCCATACCCGCAGGGCACATCGGTTTACAATTTTACCGAAACAATGGATACGAGGTACGCAAACGCAGCGAAATACTCGGTGCCATTTCGGCAAATTACTATACGATAGCCGTTGCCGGCTCGCACGGAAAAACTACTGTGAGCAGCATGATTGCCCACATACTGCAGCATTCGGGATTTGGTTGTACGGCATTTTTGGGAGGTATTGCGCTTAATTACAACAGCAACTTCATCTTGGGGCAAAACGATGTGGCAGTCATGGAGGCCGATGAGTTTGATCGTTCCTTTCATCGGTTAGCGCCCGATATGGCTGTCATTACGGCCGTAGATACGGATCATCTGGATATATACGGTACCAAGGAGAAAATTGACGAGGCATTTGCGGAGTTTGCCGCCAGGATAAGTGCTGACGGGCTATTGGTAATTAAAACCAATCAGAGTATCCGGCACGCATTGCCTGACATTAAAAAAGTTTTTTATGCCCTGCACGATAATACGGCTGATGTGTATTGTGCGGGTTACCGCATCCAAAAGGGTTCGTATCATTTCAGAGTGAGTTATTTTGGAGAGGTAACAGACGGCTGGCAGTTGTATACGGGAGGGTTTCACAACGTAGAGAATGCACTGGCGGCAATCAGCATCGCCCGGGCTTTGGGCATCACCGTAGAGAACATACGAGAGGCGCTGGCAACATTTAAAGGCATACGCAGACGATTTGAAAAGGTGTACGAAGATGAACGCATCACCTATATTGATGATTATGCACATCATCCTGAGGAGATACGGGTATTGATAGAAAGTGTGCGTGAGCTTTACCCGGGCCGTCGCATCATGGCTGTGTTTCAGCCGCATTTATTTACGCGTACGCGCGACCTTGCTGTGTCATTTGCATCGGAGCTAAGCAAAGCTGACGAGGTTGTATTGCTGGATATTTACCCCGCGCGCGAAGAACCTATACCGGGCGTTACATCACAAATCATAGCCCGGCATATTCGTAACATACCCTGTACCCTTATCCATAAAGAACAATTACCGAAATACATACTCAGCCATCGGCCGGATATACTGCTCACCATCGGTGCCGGTGATATTGATACATATACGCCTGTGTTGGCGAAAATACTGGCAGCACGGTAACTGTATTTCTTAGTGTGCACTTGGTGCGTATTCCACAGCTTCTGTCAACAAGTAAATGCGGTAGCTAAGAGAGCAAGTATCATTTTTGAAACCACACTAACAAATTTGTGAAACGATTTTGGTTGATTGTACGAAAAGTACTCCTCGCCCTGATATGCGCTTGTGTAGTAGTGTTGTTTGGTATTACCCTGGCCAGCGCCATAGACAAAAAAACACAGGAGCGGTGTCAGGCAATACACATAAAAATTGATACCGAGAGCGGTTTAGCGTTTATCAACGAAGATGAAATCAGAGAGCGGATAAACCTGCTAAGTGGAGGCAACGTAGTTGGTAAACAAATAAGCGATATTGATCTGCGCACACTCGAAAAAGAAATTAGAAAAAATCCTTATGTTAAGAATGCAGAGGTGTACGTAGATCGCCTGCAGCACCTGTGGGTGCAGATAATTCAGAAGCGTCCAATAATTCGGGTAATGAACAAAGACGGTGTGGGATATTACATCAGCGAATTGAACGACCGCATGCCGCTGAGCGATAAATTTACACTGCGGCTGATTATTGCGTTGGGCAATGTGCAGATAAACGAACACCGACGCGACAGCATCGTACAAAACGTTCTTTTTGACTTGGTGAATTACATCCGGCGCGATGTGTTTTTGCATGCGTTGGTGGATCAGATTGAAGTGGTACATGAGGACGACATCAATCTGATTCCCCGTAGCAGCGGCCATGTTATTTATTTCGGCAACCCCCGCGAAAACATGGCGGAGAAATTTGAGCGCTTAAAAACATTTTACCGGGAAGGACTGACTCGCGTGGGCTGGTACCGCTACAAAAGCATTAACCTGAAGTATCGGGGGCAGGTGGTGTGTGAACGTTCGGATACCACGACGGTACCTGTGGGCGAAGCAAGTCCTTTAGCGCCGCAGTGATTTTCCTGACTGGAGAATTGGGCAACAAAACATAATCCGTAATAAAAAACATAAAAAATTTATATAATATGTCAACAGACCAGCAAAATCCGGTAATTGTGGGCCTGGACATCGGCACCACCAAAATTGCCTGTATTGTTGCCCGCCGCGACCAGTACGGCAAATTACACATACTCGGTTTGGGCAGAGTGCCGAGCCACGGAGTGCAGCGCGGTGAAGTGTCAAACATCAAACTCACTACGGATGCCATTGTAGAGGCAGTAGCTTTGGCAGAGAAAGAGAGCGGGCATAAAATTACATCGGTGTTTGTGGGCATAGCCGGTCAGCACATCAGCAGCAAACAAAGCCGCGATATATACACATTGCCCAATCCCGAGGAGGAAATCACACAGCAGGACGTTCGCGCTATGATACAAAATATGTATCGCATAGCGCTGGAGCCGGGCGAACGCATCATTACCGTGTTGCCACAGGAGTTTCGCGTAGATAATTACCAGAGCACAAACAACCCCGTGGGTATGTGTGGCAGCCGGCTTGAAGCAGATTTTCACATCATAACCGGTAAAGTAACCGCAGCTCAGTATATCAAAAAATGTGTGGAGCGGGCTGGTTTAAAAATGGCGGGATTGTTTTTAGAGCCGCTTGCCTCATCAGCGGCGGTGTTACACCCCGATGAACTCGAAGCTGGTGTGGTACTGGTGGACATTGGTGGCGGTACCACCGATGTGGCGATATTTAAAAATAATATAATACGTCATACCGCGATTATACCGTATGCCGGAAACATCATAACCGAAGATATCATGGAGGGGTGTAAATTGCTAAAGCCCCAGGCCGAATACATCAAAACGACTTTTGGCTCTGCACTACCGGGAGAAATAAAAGACAATGAAATTATTTCCATACCCGGCATTGCCGGCCGCGACCGCAGAGAAATACAACTGCGCACACTGGCGAGTATCATTCACGCAAGAATGGAAGAAATACTCGCGCTGGTAGCCATAGAAATACGCAATTCGCATCTGGCAAACAAGCTCAACGCAGGTATCGTAATTACCGGAGGCGGTTCACAACTCAAACACCTGAAGCAACTCACAGAGTATGTAACACACCTCTCGGCACGTATCGGGCAACCCGCCCCTTATCTTGCCAAAGGCAACAAGACAGAGTACAATCACCCGATGTATGCCACGGGTATCGGATTAATATTGGAGGGATACAGAGAATTTGATAGCATGGATTCCGAAAAACGCAGGGAGTTTTTCCCGGAGTTATTCACCGAGCCGGAGCCGATGCCACAGCCCACCCTGCATACAGTGTATGAACGCACCGAAATACCGGAGGAAGAAGCCACCGGTTCCGCACCCGATGCAGGCGGAGCCACACCCGCGCCGCAGCCGGGCAAAACCTCAAAAAACTTCCTGCAAAACATGGCCAGGTATTTTAAAAACTGGTTTGAAGACGAGGATGTGAACGGTGACTTTGAATAGTTGTATGTTTTACGTGACAAACACACATTGCCAGGTAGATAAATACACATTAAATAAACATTTAAACCGAAAGCATAACGGCATATTTGCTGCAAGACACATTAACTAATCTGCGCTCCGCTTCGCGGCATCTCAAAAAACCAACACACTATGGAGTCAATTTTTGAATTTAATTTTCCCAAAGAACAATCTTCTATTATCAAAGTGTTTGGGGTGGGAGGGGGTGGTAGCAATGCCGTTAACCACATGTATGAACAGGGCATCGTAGGGGTGAATTTCGTAGTATTGAACACCGATGCACAGGCGCTGGAGATGAGCCGTGTGCCCAACAAAATACAGCTCGGTCCTACAATCACTCAGGGGTTAGGGGCAGGTGCAAAGCCCGAAATTGGTGCCAAAGCAGCGGAGGAGAGTGTAGAAGTAATCAGGGATTTATTGAGCAAAAACACCAAAATGTTATTTGTGACCGCCGGTATGGGCGGGGGCACGGGTACCGGTGCTGCGCCCGTAGTGGCACGCATCGCCCGCGAGATGGGTATACTCACCGTGGGGATTGTGACCACGCCGTTTTGGTTTGAAGGCAAAGCGCGTTACAATGCAGCGATTGAGGGTATTGAACACCTGCGAGAACATGTGGATACATTGCTCATTATCAATAATGACAAAATTCGCGAAATGTACGGCAACCTGCGGCGCACCGAAGCATTTGCGCATGCCAACAATATATTGACTACTGCAGCTAAGTCCATATCAGAAATCATCACCGTACCCGGAGAAATAAACGTGGATTTTGCCGATGTGCAGACCGTGATGAAAAATGGCGGGTCTGCTATCATGGGTCATGCCACAGCCGAGGGTGAAGGCCGCGCGCTTGCTGCTGTACGGGGTGCAATTAACTCGCCACTGCTCAACGACAGCAATATTCGCGGCGCTAAAAAAGTATTGGTGAACATCACCTCAGGTACCCAGCAGGTGACGGTAGATGAGATAGGAGAAATCATGGAATACGTGCAGACCGAAGCCAACAATACCGACATCATCCTGGGCGCCTGTGATGACCCGTCGCTGGGCGATAAACTTTCAGTTACTATCATCGCTACGGGATTTGAAGTAAGCGGCAAGCCGGTATATACGGAGCACCGCCAGGTGAAAGTACATGTATTACCCGACCTGAGCAGCACACCCGAACCGGGCATAAGCGCTCCTGCACCTGATCCGCCGGTTGCGGATGTGGAGCAAACCGTGAAAATTGTAGCAGAGGAAACCAATCAGGAATTACTACCCAACCTTTTTTCAGAGACGGATACAACGAGTGTATCTGAAACCACGAAGCATGAACAAATGGTGATTGAATTCGATATTACGCGCGAAGAGCAAAATATCATCTATACCGAAACATGCGAGGAGGGGAATTGCCCGGATGATGAACCAGCTAAAGCAGAGGAGGAGGTAAGCCCTGCACAGGAGGTGCCTGTTGCGAACCAGGAAGATAAATACTACGTTTATGTTAGAAAGGTTGATGAACCGGAAACTAAAACTGAGCAAAAAGAACAGCAGATGACGCTTGAAGAGCGCATAAAAATCCTCAGCAGTTTAAGTTACAAAGTGGGCACCAAGCAAAAAATGGACGAGCTGAACACACCCGCCTATAAGCGCAACGGCATTCAGATAGAGGAAAACCAAATGTATTCTACCGACCAGAGCTACTCTGATTACGCGGTAAACAATGAAAACAACATCACTAACACAAACAGTTTTTTCAAAACCAAACCGGATTAAATATTTACCCTGCGGGGTTAAGAATTCCCTCCTTTTGTTAGTGTGTCCTATTTCCCGGGTTCTGTGCCCGGGTTTTTTTGTTACAGAGGATGTGTTACCGGTAATGAGGTATGCTACAGTAAAAAGGGCATATTTGAGCTTATTAAAGTAAGCACATTAATACATAGTAATAAAAAAAAATACCAACTACGCAAACATGTTGCGTTGAAGCTGAGTACTATGGTGGCTATGATTGTTGGCGTATATTCAACTATTTTCAAATCTTTACTTTTCCGGATAATCAGGGAACTTCAAAAATGTAATACCATCAAGATAAATAAACGCCTATTTCAATTACAAAAATTTATATGTGTTTTGAGTGGAATGTGCTTACAGATTGATAATCCTGAGGAGATTACAGCTTTGTAGAGATGAGAGGAGATAATATGTGCGACTTTGTAGGGGTCGAGTACAGTAAGCAAACGAAGTGTTTTATGGCTGTGATGTTTTCGTTATCGGGGAAGAAGCGATTGTGTTGAGTTATTTGCCAGGTATTGCCTGAGTTGGTTGAACTTTTGCACGGGTTATATGCACTGTTTTTTACTTCAAAAGTAAAATCACGATGGGACAATAAATTGCCTGTTTTCAAAAATGCTTTTGTACTACCCATGGCGCATGTCAAAGAAGTGTGCCCCGAATAGTTTTGTTGATTTTTTATGATACGTTACCATTCCGCTCCCGCGCCGCAGGCGCGGGAGCGGAGAAAACATTACTGACTGGACGCAACAGTAGTCAGGCAACTTGTAGTCATCTGACCACATTCTCTCCCAATCGGGTGAGGGATGCGGAGGGCGCGAGCGCGGCGAAGCGGCCAAGCCCGTGCAGCTGAAAAAAAAATAAATCGCGGGCGTGGCGGGAGCGAAGCGCACCCCGTAGCTAGCCCGACCCCGCGGCGGAGCGTAAGGGACGCGCGCGCAGCCGCGGGGGCACCCCCAACACAACAAAATATTTTTTAATATATTATTTCGGGATGTATCTCTGTTGCGTTTTCGCAATGGGATGATTTTTCTAATATCGCTGCGGTATGTTACGAGTACTTATTACCGCGGGGCCAACCCGCGAGCGGATAGACCCTGTGCGTTATATCAGCAATTACTCTACTGGTAAAATGGGGATTGCGTTGGCAGAGGAGTTTGCAGGCAGGGGTTGCAGCGTTACGTTGGTGAAAGGCCCCACACACCTGAGCGTGAGGCACAGGGATGTGCACGTAGTGGAGGTGGAGTGCGCACGCGAGATGCTTGAGGCAGTGCAGGAGCATTTTGCCGGAAGCAATGTGGCGATTTTTGCGGCTGCCGTGGCAGATTACGCACCGGCATCGGAAGCGGCAAGTAAGCTTAAAAAGCACGATGACCGTTTTACCCTAGAGTTGGTGAAAACTGCCGATATAGCTGCCACGATGGGCAGGCAACGCATGCCCGGTCAGTACCTGGTGGGTTTTGCGCTGGAAACCGATGATGAAGCAGCCAATGCGCGTCAAAAGCTCATTAAAAAAAATTTGGATGCAATTGTGCTGAATTCCCTGCGCGACCCCGGAGCAGGTTTTCAGTACGATACCAACCGTATCACCATCATCGAAAAAAACGGGGCGGAGTACGCTTACCCGCTCAAATCAAAAGCCGAAGTGGCAAAAGACATTGCTGATTTTATCATGCAGCGCTGTGGTTAAATTTCATACCCGAAGCGGTGGAGGGCGCGCTCATCGTTGCGCCATTTTTCCTGTACCTTTACGTATAGTTCCAGATGAACTTTCTTGCCCAGAAATTCCTCTATTTGTTTGCGGGCTTCGATGCCGAGTTTTTTGATAGCACGGCCGTCTTTCCCGATGAGAATAATTTTTTGCGACTCGCGCTCCGTGTAAATAACACAACGGATGTAGTCGAGAGCATCCTGTTCGCGGTACTCATCTACAGTTACCTCGCAACTGTACGGAATTTCCTTTTCGTAAAGCTCAAATATTTTTTCGCGCAAGATTTCGGCAACAAAAAACCGCACCGCACGGTCAGAGAGGTGCTCCTTGTCAAAGTAAGGAGGCGACTCCGGCAACAATTCCGTGAGCTTGTTCTTTAGTTCGGTAACGCCATACAGATATTGAGCCGATATAAGGAATACATGTGCGTGGGGAAGTTTTTCATGCCATTTGTTGTAAAGTTCTTGGGCTTCAACGGGGGTGCACAGATCTGTTTTGTTGATGGCCACCACAACGGGTGTCTGTGTATTTTGCAGGCGTTCAATCAAGGGCGCCTGGGCATCAAGCGACTGGTACTTATCCGTAACCAGCAGCACAACATCGGCATCGGTGAATGCTTCTTCTACGTAATCGTTCATGCGCTGTTGAAGTTTGTACGCCGGCCGGGCAATGTAGCCCGGGGTATCGCAAAAAACCACCTGAAAGTTTTCTTCGTTCCATATTCCGCGTATGCGGTGGCGGGTTGTTTGCGCCTTGGGCGAAACAATACTGAGCTTGCCTCCCAGCATGGCGTTCATCAGAGTTGATTTACCCACGTTAGGAAGCCCCACTATATTGACAAAACCAGCTTTGTGCACCGGGCGAAGTTCGCAATTATTGAAAGGTAAAAAAAATAGCACAGCGGATGGTGCATTTGTAGCGAGTATGTACAACGGAGGTATAAAATCAGGGTTTTCAATGTGCTATGTGTTATTACGGAGAGTTGTAACAAAAGATTTGTGGTTTCCGTATAGAACATTGTACACACCCCATGAAAGCGCTGAGAATTACGCATAACCACTTTCTGGAAAACCCACACATGGATGCTTACCTAAACGAAATAAGCAAACATGAGTTGCTTACCAGCGAAGAGGAGGCAAGGTTAGCCAAACGCATCCGGGAGGGCGACATGGAAGCGCTTGAAAAACTCGTGAAAGGAAACTTACGGTTTGTGGTGAGCGTAGCCAAGCAGTACCAGAACATGGGTTTGCCCGTCAGTGATTTAATCAACGAGGGGAACCTCGGTCTCATACGGGCTGCTTATAAGTTTGATGAGTCGCGGGGATTTAAGTTCATTTCGTATGCAGTGTGGTGGATACGCCAGGCCATCATGCAGGCCATTGTGGAGCAGGCACGCATTGTTCGTTTACCAGCACATAAGGTGAACGCATACATGAAAATTACGCGCGCGTTTCAGCAGTTTGAACAGGATTACCAGCGCGAGCCGGAGGTAGAAGACCTGATGCAAATGCTCGGCATGAGCAAAGAGGAAATAAACGAATACTTTAAGGCCAACAGCACTACCGTGTCAACAGAGGCAGTCGTACCGGGCTCAGAAGACATGAAAATGGGTGACAACATCTGCGATACTGACAATAACCCTGAAGAGGAATTGATGCAGGAGACCTTCAGGACCACCTTGAAAGATGCGCTGGCAAAATTTACAGAGCGTGAGGCAGAAATTATCTGCTCATACTACGGCCTGGAGGGTCGTGAGCCGATGACTTTAGAAGAGATAGGCGCCAAGTACGGGCTTACGCGCGAGCGTGTGCGGCAGATAAAAGAGCGGTGTATCGAAAAACTGAAAAAACTCGACCATGTAAGCATTTTGCAAGAGTGCATGCAGCAGTGAGTGAAATCCGGATGTCCGCCTGCGGCTCCGGCAACTATAGGGAGGTAAGCCACGGGAACTAACTTACCGGCCCATGAGTCCTTCAATCTCGGTTCCTGCGAAAATACCCTCGCCCGCTTGCCGGGCGGGGGATTTTCCATTTCAGCAAGAGGAATTAGTTTTGGAAAATAAGGCAGGTGAACTATATTTGCAGCCCCTTAAAATAAAGGAAATGCCTAATCATCCATCAGCCGAAAAACGCACGCGCCAAACTGCCCGCCGCAGGTTATTTAACCGCTACTGGGCAAAAACCACCCGTAATGCTATTCGCAAACTGCGCGCTAATAAAAACGACTCTGATGCCAAATCGCAGTTGCCCAAGGTGATTTCGCTGATTGACAAACTCGCTAAACGCGGCTACATACACAAAAACAAAGCAGCGAACCTCAAAAGCGGCTTAATGAAACGTTTTGCGGGTAAGTAACATATTCCTTACCCGGCTGCTTACAACTTACACACGGCATTTTCTTTCTACCTTCTCATCTGAAACGCTGTTTTGGACACGTCCTTAACTCATTTTTTACACACATATCTCATTAACCCCTTCAAAACCAGCACAAATACTCCGGCGCTCTTGCGGTGCATGTCGAATTCGGGTCCGTTATTTAACCGTATGGGAATGTACCGCCATTTGTGTATCATTACCACATGAAACAACTTGTCCTGATACGCCACACCAAAAGCGATTGGTCTGACGAAACATTGCGCGATTTTGACCGCCCCATTAAAGAGTCGCGTAAGGGTGATGCCACCGCCATGGCGGGTCACCTCCATCGCCTGGGCTTGCGCCCCGACTACGTGTTGTGCTCTCCGGCGTTGCGCACCCGGCAAACAGCTCTATTGATTTGCAAGGGGTTAAATTTTGACGAAGCGAAAATTGTTTACGATAAAGCCCTCTACGAGTCCTCTGCCGATGATTACATGGCTGTAATTCAACGCACCCCAGCCCGGGTAAACACCCTGGTGGTCATCGGTCACAACCCATCTATCACCTACTTTGCCCAAAAGTACGGGCGTGTTCGTATTGACCACGTACCTACCACCGGCGTGGTGTGGCTCGAATACGGGTGTGACGACTGGCATTTGGAAAAGCGCGGCGGACGCCTGCTTCATTTCATCACGCCCGGTGCACTATCAGATTAATTGCTTCAAATATCCAGTAACCCATCAGGCAGGCGCATTACTATTTCTTTTTGCCGCCTGCGTATTTTGACGATAAACGCATCGGCTACCGGTATTATGTAAGTACGATTGCCTGCCGTGACGGTGAGGAGATATTGTGCCGGCATTTCTTCAATTGCGGTTATCTGACCTATCTCGCCCAGCAACTCATCAATTACTTTGTACGACATCAAAAAGTCCCATTCGCCCCTTTGTTGCCTGAAAAATTCTGAGGTCTCACTTGCTTTCAGGTAAAGCTCATGCCCGCTGAAACGACGGGCGTTTTCAGGCGTGGTGATTTCCTCAAACCGTATCAGACCGCTATCCTCTGTATGCCACGCCACATCCTTCAAAAAATACGGCATATACTGGCCGTTTTCGAAAATGTAGAAGTGCCCGGGTAACCTGCCCGATTTTCGGCTCATAAACAGTAAAAACCGAAAAGCCCCGCGAATACCGTGGGGCTTTCCGAGTTTGCCGACAGAGATGTAGGTATCGGCCATGTTAGTATCGTTATTCGGCAGGCGCTTCGGCTGCGGCGTTTTGTTGCTCATCGCCCTGTTTGGCTGACGCCTCGGCGGCTGCCAGCGCGGCAGCGCGCTTAGCTTCGCGCTCTGCGGCTTTCTTCTGCTCTTGTTCCAGCAACTTCGCCATGCGCTCCGATTTGTCTTTGTGATGTTTGCGGGCATGGTCAAGCACTGCATTCTTGTGTTCTTCCTGCCATTTTTCAAAACGACGCTCAGCTTCTTCTAAACTAAAAGCGCCCTTGGCAACACCCCGCAGCAAATGTTTTTTGTACAACACCCCTTTGTATTTCAAAATCGCTTTCACGGTATCTGTCGGCTCAGCGCCTTTGTTGAGCCAGTCCAGCGCGCGGTCAACATCTATATGAATGGTAGCCGGGCGGGTGAGCGGGTTGTAATCGCCAATGCGCTCTATGTACTTACCATCGCGCGGAGCGCGGCTATCGGCAGCTACAATGTGATAGTACGGCCTGCGCGACCGCCCGTGCCTCTGAAGTCGTAATCTTACAGCCATGTCTTAAATGAATTTAAGGTTTGGGTGAATTTTTTTTCAAAAAAGGGCTGCAAATATGAAACTATTTCCCGTATTTTACAACCGCTATAAAAATTATGTCGGGTAAAAATAACATGACCCTCGGGGAGGCAATCAACCGCATGATTGACGAATTCAAACTGCGCCCACGCATCAACGAGGCACGCATCCGCACCCGCTGGAGCGAGCTCATGGGGGTCACCATAGCCCGCCACACACAGCGCATCGCCCTCAAAAACGGCAAACTTTACATACAAATCAGCTCTGCCCCTCTCAAAAACGAACTGCTTTACTCCCGCGATAAAATCAAAGAAATTTTCAATCAGGAGTTTCAGGAAGAAGTCGTCACCCAGGTAATCATCTATTAAATTGTTTTTTGGGGGTGCCCCCGCTGCGGCGCGCTCGTACCTCTCGCGCCGCAGCGGGGTCGGGCTTGTTTCGGGGTGCGCTTCGCTCCCGTGCTCCACTGCGTTACGCACCGCTCACTGCGTTCGCGCCCTACACATCCCTCACCCATTCAGTAGCAGCGGTTTGTAGTTAGGGTGTAAGGTTACACTGTACTCGCTTTGCTATCACTTGCAGATAAATTCAAAGGAACTCGTACAAATGTTCGCTGTCGTTCACAAATAAATTTTTATTGAAGCACACAGTACAACCTGCGCGTGTTGAGGGCGCCCCGGGTGTAGTGTTGGTTCTCTTGGATGTGCCATATCTCCGCGCCCGCGCCGCAGGCGCGGGCGCGGAGATATACATGAATGGGAATAATAGAGTCCCAAACGATTTGATAAGGATTCAAAAAATACTCATAATCAACGCTTTGCGTTATCAAGTATATCCATTTAAAAAAGTAACCCCTGTGATAGATTTGCGTCTGGCGGAGGTTTTCCCTCATCAAAAGGATTGTCGAGCCAATGTTGTAATTCAATTTTCACAAATAGGTTTAATCG
>JANWXI010000043.1 GCA_025057415.1 Chitinophagales bacterium | reverse complement strand
TTTCATAATTCTTTTTTTTAATGTTAAAATTAACCTTTCAAAAACAACTCACTTTACACACTTTTTGGGAAAGTATCTAATTTTCTTTTATCATTCTATAAAGTTTTACATGTTCTTTTGAGTTTCTGAAAATTCACATAACGGTAACACAAAGTCGCATGGTACATTGAAAACGGGTAAACCAATATGTAGAGCATATATTTTTTTTTTTGAGCGCACCACCCCTATTTTAGCGCCTTCCTAATTAAAAGAATGAAAGTTACAGAACATCTTCGGGCTGCCAATGGTAATACGCTCTTCAGCATTGAGGTGCTGCCCCCGCAAAAAGGCAAAACCATTGATGACCTCATAAAGGTCATTGAGCCGCTCATGGAGTTCAAACCCCCTTTTATTGACGTTACCTACCACCGCGAAGAGATAATTTACAAAAAGCGCCCCGACGGACTAATTGAGGAAATTCCCCTTCGCAAACGCCCCGGCACCGTAGGAATCTGTGCTGCCCTCAAAGGCAGATTTAATGTGGACACCGTCCCTCACCTCGTGTGTGGGGGCTTTACGCCCGAAGAAACCGAAGATGCACTCTTCACTCTCCACTACCTCGGGATAAACAACGTGCTGCTAATTCAGGGCGATCCCGACAAAAATTCCCAAGCCGCACCCATCAAAAACAAATCGCACAAGTATGCTTCGGAACTGGTGAAGCAGGTAGCAAACATGAACAAAGGAAAATTTCTGCACGAAGAAACCGAAAACGAACTCAAAACCGATTTCTGTATCGGAGTAGCCGGCTACCCCGAAAAACACTTCGAAGCTCCTAACCTGAGCACTGACCTTAAATGGCTCAAACACAAGGTGGATTGCGGAGCTGATTATATTGTTACACAGATGTTTTTTGATAACCGTAAGTACTTTGAGTTTGTTGAAAAATGCAGGGAGATAGGCATAAAGGTGCCAATTATACCTGGCCTTAAACCCATTGCACAAAAGAAACAACTCACCACCCTGCCGCGCATCTTTCACATTGATATACCCGAAGCACTTGCCAATGAAGTAGAGAAGTGCAAAACCGATGCCGAAGTGAAACGCGTGGGTATTGAATGGGCTATCGCCCAATCACTCGAATTAAAAAAAGCCGGCGTGCCGTGTTTGCACTACTACACTATGAGCCGAAACGAAGCGGTGATTGAAATTGCCAAAGCCGTCTTTTAATAAACGTATGAAACATCGCGACCAAACACCTGCTGAAGAAATTGCCAATGCCATCACACATGGCACGGGGGTATTGTTTACCCTCATTGCCATGCCATTTTTGATTTACAGCGCTGTGCAGCACGATACCATACGTGCGGTATGGGCTGTAAGCGTGTATGGCGCGGGAATGTTTATGGTGTATCTTTCTTCTACTTTGTACCATGCCATCAGGCGCCCCTCTGCCAAGCGCGCATTGCGCGTTTGGGACCACATCAGCATCTTTTTGCTCATTGGTGGTACCTACACAGCCGTGGTGCAGAAATACACCTCGCAGCACACTGCCGTGATTTTCCTGAGCATTATGTGGGGCATTATTGCGGCAGGAAGCATTCTCAAACTCTTCTTCACCGGCAGATTTAAAGCCATAGAATTGGGGCTTTACCTGGGTTTAGGTTGGATGGCCATTTTCATCATTAAACCGCTGCACGCCAACCTGCCTACGAACATATTCTGGTGGCTGCTTGCAGGCGGTCTTTTTTATACATCCGGCGTTATCTTTTACACCTGGAAAAAGCTAAAATATCATCATGCCATCTGGCATTGCTTTGTGTTGGGCGGCACAGTAATGCACTTTATTGCCGTATATCAGGGCACTACGCTGCGCATCGCAGCCCCCTGAAATTTTTCATATTTCTCCAGCTCAAATCAGGGTTTTAATCTTCATCCTATACCCATAATACTCTTACGGGTGTGGGGCGCACAGGTCAAAAAGTTAAAAAATTTTGTAACATTTTGATGCTTTTTCAGTATAAGTGGTTGGGAACCAGAACCCTCTATTGTAGTGAAAAAGCAGTTTTTACTCTTAACCTGCCTGCTGTTTGTATTCAGGGTACACCCTTCGTTGCCGCTTTGGAACGTTGGGGATGGTGATGCGGAAACGCCTGCAGACATCACATCGCAGCAGAGAGCTAATCTGTTTACAGCCGAACAACTTGCGCAAATAAGAGTGAGCGAGTGGATTGACTCGTTTTATGCCAGACGCGCCAAACACGACGGCTTCAACGGCGTGGTGATGATTGCCAAAAACGGCCAAATTATTTACAGCAACGCGTTTGGGTACTCTAACCTCGAAACGCGCGAACCCCTCACCTTGCAAAGCTCGCTGCAATTAGCATCAGTTTCCAAAACATTTACCGCTGCGGCGGTGTTGCTGCTTGCCGAGCAGGGTTTCTTTTCTTTAGATGACACGCTGTGTAAGTTTATCCCGAATTTCCCCTACAAAGCCATTACGATTAAACACCTCCTTACACATAGGTCAGGACTTCCCGAGTACACTCATTTCGACAGAGAGTATTTCAATTCTCCATGTGAATACCTCAGCAACTCTGATGTACTCAACATGCTTGCGCGCCGCAAACCCGCTTTGCGCTATCGCCCGGGATACATGTTTCACTACTGCAATACAAACTACGTATTGCTGGCAGCGCTGATTGAAGAGGTAACGCAAATGAGTTATGCCGAGTTTATGCAGCGCACAATTTTTGAACCGCTTGGCATGCAAAATACGTTTGTGTTTGACCCCGACAACCCCGATTTACCGGTAGTACCTACGTATGATACAAAAGGCAAATACTGGAGCAATAACATGTTTGACGGGGTAACGGGCGACAAAGGCATTTACGCATCTGCTGAGGACTTGCTCAAGTGGGACATTGCTCTGCGCAGCGGACTTTTGCTGAAGGAAGAAACTCTGCAAGATGCCTACACGCCGCACAGCACAGACCGTTACTCATTTGCCAAAGATAAAGACAAAAATTACGGTTACGGCTGGCGTTTGCTCAGGCAGCCAGACCGCACCTATTTAGTATATCACAACGGAAACTGGCATGGCGCCAACAATGTGTTTGCCCGCGATATAGATGATGGTTACACCGTAATCGTACTTGGCAATAAAAGTAACCCATACAATTATTGGACACAGCCCGTGTGGACATGGCTCCAGCAATTAAAGACCCTTGAGCACACGGCATTCAATCCATAAGAGAACTCAACTATTCAAACTCTATCAGTACCTGATTTTTTTCTACCGCCTGCCGGTTACTTACGTAAATTTTTTTGACTTTACCACTGCCGGGCGATTTGATGGCGTTTTCCATTTTCATGGCCTCTAAGATAAGCAGTGTGTCACCTTTGTTTACGCTGTCGCCTTCCTGTACGTTTATGTTGAGGATTAAACCGGGCATGGGCGCCCGCAGGTGTTGCAAAACTTTGGTGGTGCCGGCGCTAAGTCCGAGTTTTTCGAGCAGCAAGTCGTGTTTGTCTTTGAGGGCTACTTCGTAGTCGGTGTTGTTGATGCGCACAAGCATGATTTTTTCTTCGGGGCGAAAGTGGATGAGGGTAGCAGTGTAGCAACGGTGATTGCGTATGATGTGGTAGGTGTTGTCGCGTACGTGTACGATGTCCCAATCGGCAGGCAACTCTTCAATCTGCCACTCTTTTTTGTTGTTTACTTTGGTTAAAAGCATGGGCAATTATACAAAAGGTATTGTCACTTTTGATGGCTGATGCCGGTGAAGCAGTGAAGAGGTGCAGGCGGTGCATCGGGAAGTCGGATAGTTTTCATTTACGCGCATTGATGAAACAGTTGCTTTTTCGCAAGCAAAACAGCAGTGCCGTGAAGCGTAAGCTGTTTAACGGCTCCGGCGCTGAATGCCGGGTGAGGGATGCGAAGGGCGCGAGCGAAGCGAAGCGGCCGCGCCCGTACCTTTGAAAAACAATGCACGCACGGGCGCGGCGGGAGCGGCAGCGCACCCCGTAGCAAGCCCGACCCCGCTGCCTTGCAACGCTTGGCAGCGGGGGCACCCCCAAAAAAATATTTCATAAAAAATTATAACCACACAACATGTATTGCCCGGCAGGTTGCCGGCACAAATAGAATTTTATTTTAATGTGTTTTGCTAATTTAATAAACGTTATGTTTACGGCATGGAAGTTTTGGAGCGATGGGTGCCGAAGATGATGTTGCGTTTTCCTACGCAGGTTTTTCTGGTGGCGATATGTTGCCTGTTGTATTTGCCGCAGTTGGATAGCTGGCCGCTGTTTGATTGGGATGAGCTGATGCCGGCGGAGAGTACGCGCGAGATGCTCGCGACGGGCAATTACCGGATGGTGCAAATTGATTACCAGCCGTTTTATGAAAAGCCGCCGCTGTTTATGTGGATACAGGCGCTGAGCATGAAATTGTTTGGTGTGAACGAATTTGGTGCGCGTTTTCCGAATGTGGTGACGGGTACGCTTGTGACGCTTCTGCTCTTCAACATCGGGCGATTGTTTTTCGGCAGTGCGATGGGAGTGTGGTGGGGGCTGCTGATGGCGGTGGGAGTAATGTCGCAATTTTATTTCAGGTCGGGTTTTATACATCCGGTGTATGATATGTTTACGTGTATCAGCGTGTATTATTTGTACAGGTTGGCGCTGCCCGATGAGTTTAGCCCGCGCAAGTGGATACGCGCTAACCGCCGCAAGTGGCTGGCGCTCTCAGCATTGTTTGCCGGGCTTGCCACGCTTGTAAAAGGGCCGGCTTGTTTGGTGGTGATAGCGCTTACGGCTACGGTTTACTTTTTTTTGCAACGCGGCAGGATGCGCATAGAGGTGAGTGAGATGTTAGCGTGGTGGGCGGTGGTTTTGCTGGTAGTGTTTAGCTGGCTGGGATGGGAGTTGTACGATAACGGGCTTAGATTTGTGGAAGGATTTGGCGCATTTTACCGCAAGCTGATTGCCACGCCTGCCGAAGGGCACGGCGGGCCGGTGTACTATTACGTGGTGGTGTTGCTCATCGGCTGTTTTCCGGCATCGGTGTTGTTTGCTGCCGGGCTGAAAAAGTACGAAACCGAAACAGATGCCCAGCAACAGTTTAAGCGCTGGATGTTGTATTTGTTGTTGACAAACCTGCTGGTGTTTTCGCTTGCTACCACCAAGATAGTGCACTATGCATCGCTCTGCACATATCCGCTTACATTTTTTGCGGCGTATTATCTGTATCGCTTGTGGGAAGGTAACGATAAGTGGACGTGGAAACAAACACTGCCGGTGCTCGTCATGGCAATGATTTTTGCCGCCTCAGTATTTGGCGTACATTTTTTAGCAGAGCGAAGGTCGTTGTTACTTCCCAACATACGCGATGCATTTGCTGCCGCCTGTCTGATGGCGCCCGTGTATCTGCATCCGTACGAAAAATGGATTGGGGTAATATTTCTGGCAGCCATTATGGTGGCCATATTATTGGTTCAATCAAGGCATGTGCGCTGGGGTATTTATCTGATGCTGATGGCTACAGCTGTTTTTTTCAACACGTTGCTCATCATCTGGGTGCCGCGCGCGGAGCGCATGTCGCAACACGCTTATATTGATTTTATTCTTAGCAAACAAACGGAGCGATGCAAAATAGAAACAGATTTCAGGGGATATGCGGTTTTGTTTTACACCCGAAAACCACCTGCGCAAAAGGATGATTACGATTGTTACTACAAAATAGCGCGGTTACCGCGCGCCGGAGCCGTAGCGGCAGCCGATACTATGCTGCGCGAACTTTACCGCCAAAACGGATACGTGTTTTTTGAGCGAGGGCGAAAATAAACGCTTTGTACAGCTGCGGATTACACGGTTATTGTATCACAGCACATTGCCTGTAAAACTGAGCGGCAGCAAATCTTTAGCAGAGCGAATGCGATAAACGGGTCCGGTTTCACCCATTAAAATTATTTCTATATTGTTGCGGTAGCGGGTTTCATGTTCCAGCAATTTCTGGCGACAAATACCGCAAGGCGCCACGGGCTGTTCAACTACTTTTTTAGGCGATTGAGCCCTGATGGCTAATTTCTGTATGGGTACATGGGGATGCAGTGATGCTGCTGCGCTCAGCGCTGTGCCTTCTGCGCATAAGCCCGCCGGGAAAGAGGCGTTTTCCTGATTAGAGCCGCTCACGATTTGCCCGTTGCTCAGCAAGGCAGCCGCGCCTACCCGAAAATTTGAGTAGGGCGCGTAAGCCGTACGCAGGGCGTCGGCAGCGGCCTGAAGCAGATGCTTTTCTTCGGCTGATAAATCACTTACCGCACACACATCGTAGCGAAACGAAAACTCTTTTTCGGGCATGAGTTATTTTTTCGGAAATTTAAACATGTCTTTAAGTTTTTGCTCGGCTTCTTTTTTAGCTTTTTCGGCTGCTTCGCGGGCTTTGCGCTCGGCTTCTTCTTTTGCCTTGCGGGCAGCATCTTCGGCTGCCTGTTTTTGTTTCTGTAGCTCTTCTTCGGCTTTGCGTTTCATTTCTTCGGCCTGGCGGCGCGCCTCTTCTTCGGCTTTTGCCTTTGCATCCTCCAGAGCATCCTTCACCACCTCCTGTACGCTGTTGCTGCCGGCCATTACTTTAACCAGTTTGATTTGGGGTTTATCTGCTTTTCCCGTGGCTTTGAAAACAAAGCCCACTACCTCGGGCAGCGAGGCACTACTGCCGGGAATTTTGGCGAGCATATTTTGCGCTACGGCGGCAGCCGGGCCCAATTCCTTACTCGGAATGTCTAAGCGAAAGTCGTAGTCAATTGTTTGGTCAAATCCGTTGGCGCCTTGCAGGTGCAGGTTATAGCCATTGCCGAAACGCAGGTCAGTTGGCTCTACATTCACTTTGCCGTTTTTGAACCGCAGCAAGGTCCAACCATTCTTAAGCTCAAGATTTTGCAAGCCCTGTATTTTGGCAACTTTGGCTACCTCGCTAAGCACCGGTATGCCCGTAATACGGGCGTAGGGAATTTCTACCTTGCCATCACCGGTCAGCGAGCTGAAGTCAACACTCATATCGCGGTTGAGCTTACCGCTGCCTTTCATATCGCTGCTGAAGTTGCCTTGCAGGTAGCGGATTACAGGCGCCATCTTGGGCGCTATGCCCACAAAGTGGTAGGTCTGCTGAAAGTCAAAATTGTCAATATCGTAGTTGAAAGTTACATCGGGGTAATCTTTGTTTTTGGTGTTGTAGGTAACATCTAACTGCGCATGCCCGCCCAGTACATCGGCATGCAGGTTGCTAAGGTGTAATGCTTCATCGCGTATGGTTAAATCACCGCGCACATTACTCAATACAAGTTTTTCGTAAAATATTTTACCAAAAGAAGCACTGGCAGTGAAGTTGATGTTTGCTGGCACTTTAAAGTACTCGGTTTTGGTGGTATCGGTGGGGGCAGGGTTTTCTTTTTGCAACCATTCGTTGGCGTCAAACACGTTGCTTTGCATTTCCAGTGTTCCCAGCAGGTCGCCTTTGCCGAAAATATATGACATGAAGTTGTCTAAAGTTCCTTTGGCTTTAATATCGCTCTTGCCGATTTGCGCCTGAAAATCCGTCAATGAAATATTGCGGGGAGAAAAGTTCATCGTCATGTTGCGCACGTTTACGGGTATGGGGATGTCTTTGCTGTCATAAACCAGGTTAGTTACCTGTGCATTACCTGCTGCCGTGATGGCTTCGTAATTTTTGTTGTCCAGGTCGCGCTGATTGCCTTTAAAATCCAGGTCTAACTGAAGCAGACCACTCAATGCGCGCACATCGTCCAGCGGAACCAGCTTGGGTATGTTGCTGAGATTTACTTTAGCTTTTACATCCGCTGCCACGTTCGGATTGCTAACGGGAGTTTTGATAAGGATGCGGGCATCAATGGGGTCCTGACCGATGTTGGCGTGCAACTGCTGAATATCAATTACGCTTGCATCTAAGCTGCCCTGCGGCTTATTGACGGATGCCGCAACGTTTACACCGCTGACCGTAACGGGCAGCGAGGGGTATTTGAATTGCCCGTTTTGGATTTTGAGCTGCAGTTGAAAAGCGGGGTAATTCTCGCCTGAGTAGGTACCTTTCACCGAACCGTTCAATGCAATGCTGCCGGAAGAAATCATCTTGTCAAAATCGTGTGTGTAAATGGCAGGTATGAGCGACAGGATATGGCGGAACTCGGTTTGCGGAGAACGGAAAGTGAGATCGGTAATGATGTCATTATTGCGGGTTTGCACAAATCCGTCCAGCGCGAGTTGTAACGCATTTACGGTAATGAGGTTATCGCGCAGGGTATATTTGTGGTTCGGGTTATCAACGTGCAGGTTCACGCGGGCATTAACGCGCCCTTTACTCAGATAGCTGATACCGCCGCTTTTGATGCTGAGCGCATCTATGTTGGTTTGTGTTGCTAAATCGTAAACGTCCTGCGTTATGTTGCCGCTTCCTTCAAAACGCATACCCGAAGCTTTTACATGCAAATGCCCCGGATTATCATCGTACGTAATGTTGCCGTTTTCAATAGTTACTTTTTTGAGATGAAGTGCAAAGGGTGACGAAGCGCCTGTGGACGGGGTGGGTTTCGTGATATCCCAGTTGGCTTTGCCGGCATAATTGACGATGGCATGCACGGTGGGCCGCTGCAAATGGATGGCGAGTACTTTGTAAGCGCCACCCTTGATGACGCTCATCAAGTCAATAACAAAACTGAGTTTTTTTACTTGCAGGAGCGTATCATCTTTAAAATCCTTTACACCTGCTATGCAGAGGTCGTGCAGGGTTAAATGAAAATTCGGAAAACTGCGGATAAGCGACAGCGAAACATCGCTGTAATCAACTTTGGCATTGAGCTGGCGATTGATTTCTTCTTTAATGCGCGCGTGGATTTTGTCTTTAAACAAAAAAGGTAACGATACAGCGCTAATCAGTAAAACAACGATGATGACCAGCGTAGCTATCAAAATCTTTTTCATGATGTGTATGACTTGGCGAATGTAAGCGATTTGGCAAAATGCAGGCCGATAATTGCAAAGAGCTGTTACTAATCTTCGCTCGTACTTTTGAAGCCCTTCATGATACCGCGTACGCTTTGGCGAACAAAGTCCACTATCTCGTCTTTTTCGGGCGAGTCGGGAATATCGGCTTCAATGATTTTGAGCGCGGTGGATGTGTTGTATCCCCGCACATACAGGATGCGGTACACGTCCAGTATTTTGTTGATTTGCTCGGTGGTGTAGCCGCGCCGCCGCAGGCCAATGGAGTTTACGCCTGCGTACGTAGTGGGGTGTCGGGCAGCGCGTACAAAAGGGGGAATGTCTTTATTAACCAGGCAACCGCCGCTTACGATTACATGCCTGCCGATTTTCACAAACTGCTGAAAATTGGTGCTGCCGCCCAACACCGTGTAATCGCCTACTTCTACGTGCCCGGCAAGGTTTGCATTGTTTGCCAGCACGCAGTTTTTGCCGATTATGCAATCGTGCGCCACGTGAACGTAAGCCATCAGCAGCGAGTTGTCGCCAATTACGGTTTTCATAGATGCCTCTGTGCCTTTGTTTACTGTAACGTATTCGCGGATGGTGACGTTATCGCCAATAATCACTTGGCTTTTCTCGCCTTTGTATTTTAAATCCTGCGGGATGGCGCTGATTACAGCGCCCGGGAAAATTTTACAGTTTTTGCCAATTCGGGCGCCCTCCAGAATGGTGACGTGGGGACCTATCCAGGTGCCTTCGCCAATCACCACATCTTTGGCGATGGTGACAAACGGCTCCACGGCAACATTATCTGCTATCTCAGCACCGGGGTGAATGGAAGCGAAAGGTTGTATCATGGAGCTTGTGGCGTGTATGTATTAAAAATAATTATTATTTATTTTCCTTGCGTTGTATTTTTGCCATTAGTTCTGCCTCGCTCACCAATTTGTTTCCCACAAAGGCGCTGCCCTTCATCTCTACCAGACCGCGGCGGATAGGCGCCGTGAGTTCCATTTTAAACAGCACGGTGTCGCCCGGCACTACATGGTGGCGAAACTTAACGTTGTTGATTTTTAAAAAATAGGTATCGTAGTTGTGTGGGTCGGGCAGATTGCCCAGTACGAGTATGCCGCCGGTTTGTGCCATGGCCTCCAGTTGCAGCACTCCCGGCATTACGGGATTGCCGGGAAAGTGGCCGCGGAAAAATTCCTCGTTAAATGTCACGGCTTTTAACCCGATTACCTCTTTGTCGGTTAAATGGATGATTTTATCAATCAGCAAAAACGGGTAACGGTGCGGGAGTATCCGCTCGATATCCACCGCATCATACACCGGGGGCTTATTGGGGTCATATTCCGGAGCGGCAGGTTTCATTTTTTCCTGCCGGATGTGTTGTTTCAGGATTTTGGCAAACTCCACGTTGTGTTTGTGTCCGGGCTTGGTGGCTACAATGTTGGCGTTTATGGGGGTACCCACTAAACCCAGGTCGCCTATCATATCCAGCAGTTTATGGCGCGCAGGTTCGTTGTGGTGATATAATTTTACGTTGTTGAGAATACCCTCCTCAACCACAGTTATATCGGGTTTATTGAACAACTTCGCCAGTTTGATGCGCTCCTCCTCAGTAACGGGCTTATCTACCACTACGATGGCATTATTCAAATCTCCGCCGCGAATAAGTCCTGCCTCGTATAGCATTTCTAATTCGTGCAGAAAGCAAAATGTACGAGCCGGAGCAATTTCTTTTTTAAAGTCGCTTACATTATCCATGCTGGCGTGCTGCTGCCCCAGCACCTCGCTTTTGTAATCAATCAGGGCAGTTACTTTGTAGCGGTTACTGGGCATGGCAAAATACTCCACGCCGCTCTCCTTATCAGAGTAGTAAATGTTTTGGCGCAGTTCAAATACATCTCGCTCCTCGGGGAGCTCTTTGGTACCGGCTTTTTCCAGCGCCTCTACATACGGGCGGGCGCTGCCGTCCATGATGGGCATTTCTACACCGTCAATTTTTACGAGGCAGTTGTCAATTTGCATGCCTACGAGAGCGCTCATCACATGCTCCACGGTGGCTACCACGGCGTTGTTTTTCTCAAGCGTGGTGCCGCGCTGTACGGTAGTCACCAGGTCGCAGTCGGCAGGGATAATGGGCTGACCGTCTAAATCTATACGTTGAAATTTTATGCCGTGGTTGGGCGGAGCCGGCACAAAAGTGACGGTTACGTTTTGTCCGGTGTGTAATCCTACGCCCGTGAGAGATACTTCATTCCGGATGGTTTGTTGAAATCCGTGGCTCATTAACGATTACTTAAAGGGTTGGCAAAAGTAGTTTTAAGAACGGCATTTCGTAATGTTTCATTGCCTCATGTTTTATCGTTTAGTTTTTTTTCTAATTCGTAGATTTTCTTGAGTAAATCGGGCAGTTGCCGGATGGCTGCCAACTGGCGGTAATGCTGGCGGGCATCAATCGCGGGTGTGCCCGAAATACCTTTGCCGTCCTCTATATCGTGTATAACGGCTGCTTGTGCCTGAATTTTAACGCGGTCTCCGATTTTTAAATGTCCGGTAATACCTGCCTGCCCGCCTATCATCACATATTTGCCGATGTGTGTGCTGCCCGATATACCTGCCTGCGCGGCAATGGCAGTGTGTTCGCCCAGGCACACATTGTGTGCTATCTGTATCAGGTTGTCAAGTTTTACACCTTTACCGATGCGCGTGCTGCCCATCACAGCGCGGTCAATACAGGTATTTGCGCCTATTTCCACATCGTCTTCAATTACCACATTACCGGTTTGGGGTATTTTTTTATACGACCCGTCTTGTTGCTGCGCAAACCCGAAACCATCGCTGCCTACCACTGCCCCGGCGTGTATGATGCACCGGTTACCTATTACGCAGCCCGCATAAATTTTTACACCGGCATACAAAATCGTATCATCACCAATCACCACACCATCGCCAATATAACACTGCGGATATATCTGCACACGGTTGCCGATTTTAGCTCCGCGTCCTATGTAGGCAAGTGCGCCTACCGATGTTCCCTCGCCTAACGAAGCATCTGCTTCAACCACCGCCTTATCAGATACACCCGTCACTTTCGCAGCGCCTTGAAGAGAAGTGTACCACTCCATGAGCTGCTGAAATGCTGCGTAAGGGTCTTTTACACGCAACACGGCACCAATGTTGGCCGGCTCATATTCCATCGTTTCATTACACAACAAAATGCCGATGGGGCGCGTCATGGCATAGTGGAAATACTTGGGGTTAGCAAGAAAACAAAAACTCTCCGGGTCGCTCTCCTCTATTCTGGCAACTTTCGTCACTACGGTTTGGGGGTTGCCCTCTAAGGTGGCTTGTAACAAATTGGCGAGTTCCTTTGCTGTAACTTTCATTTACGCTATGTAGGTTTTACGTTGAGTAGCCAACTTAACTGCAGAAGGCGGTTTTTATTGTGCGAGGTTAAAATAATTTTCTCACAAGGTTTTCACAACATTATGGAAAGTGAATAGACAAGCGGTGTGAAAATCCCGAAAAATAAGGTATAAATAATGAAGAAACATCCCACAACCCGGCAGAAACGCCTGCGGCATGATATGCTTAAAATGCAAACAACCGGTAAACCGCCGGGCATAGCCGCTTCATATATATCATAAACTTTACATTATGAAAATTTATAAAGTAATTACACGCTAAATACACGACAAAACAAATCCTTGTACATGTTTATTTGCTTTCTTACTGGGGGGTGCCCCCGCTGCTGCGCGTAGCTCTGCGAAGCGCAGCAGCGGGGTCGGGCTTGCTACGGGGTGCGCTTCGCTTCCGTGCTCCACTGCGTTACGCACCGCTCCCGATGGTCGCGCCCTTCGCATCCCTCACCCGGCTGTGAGAGAATGGTCAGATAACTAAATGTGCTCTGACCACTATTGTTTTCTCCGCGCCCGCGCCTAAAGCGCGGGCGCGGAAACGCGGCGCATCACTGCAATTTCACACATTCCCGCAGCTACTCGCTCAATGGATTTAATCTTAATCAGTTTCTGAAATTCTATATATCCAAAATAGTCATTAAAAATCACGCAGTTACCATATTAAAATAATTTGTAATAACGAAGCTCATCGCTCCGATAGCATCAGCGTGTTAATGATATACGTTGAGCGCAATATTCATCGTAAATTTTAGGGTGAAATTTTCTCAATGCAAATTGCACAAATTCATTACTAAAAATCCACGTACATTTTCTGATGGCGAACATCAGAAATTAGTGGTTTATGGCAAGTTCAGTACAAAGAGTATCTCATATTACAAAATTTTCCAAATAATTTGTTCTCATTATTTTCAGTTTTTACACGAAAGAGGGTCTGCAAAACAGATTACATGAAAATAGATAACAGCTATCGCATCGCCAATAGTTGAATGTTTATATATTTGTTGCCCCTTAAAAAGAGCGCTTTGAAAGTAGTCATTTTTGCGGGAGGGCTCGGCACAAGGTTGATGGAAGAAACTGAAGCCCGTCCCAAACCTATGGTTGAAATTGGCGGCAGGCCCATTCTGTGGCACATCATGAAAATTTATTCCCATTACGGATATAATGATTTTGTAATATGTTTGGGCTACAAGCAGGCATTCATCAAAGAGTTTTTTTTAAACTACTATTTGTATAACTCTGACATCACCGTTGACCTGTCGCGAAACACCACCGAGGTACATCAGGCACAAAAAGAGACCTTTCGCGTTACTTTGGTAGATACCGGCCTTTACACCAACACTGCCGGACGTTTGCAACGGATTAAAAAATATGTGGAGCAGGAAACGTTTATGCTTACGTACGGAGACGGATTGGCGGATATTGATATTCCGAAACTGCTAGCGTTTCACCGTTCCAAAGGAAAACTCGCCACACTTACAACTGTTCAAACCCCTGGTCGTTTCGGACATTTAGAGTTTGATGATAACGGAATCGTGAAAAACTTTGTAGAGAAACCGCAAGGCGATGGGTTGTGGATTAACGCGGGCTTTTTTGTACTTGAGCCGGGCATCTTTGACTACCTGCAATCAGACATGACCGATGTGCAATGGGAAAAAAAGCCCCTTGTAGAAATAGCGCGCGACGGACAACTGGCATGCTACAAGCATACCGGTTTTTGGAAATGTATGGATGCCCTGCGCGATAAAATAGAACTTGACAAAATGTGGGAAAGCGGAAACGCCCAATGGAAAATCTGGAATGACTGATGGAGAATTTCTACCGAACATTTGAACGCAAGCGCGTATTTCTTACCGGGCATACGGGTTTCAAAGGAAGCTGGATGTTGCTGTGGTTGCATCACCTGGGCGCAACGGTAAAGGGATATTCCCTCGCTCCCGAGAATGATAATGATTTGTACCACATTATCCGGGGCGATACGCTGTGCACCTCAGTTATCGCAGATGTGCGCGATAAAGAACGACTGGCAGACGAGTTAATACGCTATGAACCTGATTTCGTGTTTCACCTGGCTGCACAACCCCTGGTGAGGCAATCATACGAAATGCCCGCTGAAACATTTGATATTAATGTAATGGGCACTGTATACGTGCTGGATGCGTTGCGCATGTTGCAAAAAAAGTGTGTGTGCGTAATCATCACTACCGACAAAGTGTATGAAAACAAAGAGTGGAGTTATCCGTACCGCGAAAACGACCGGCTTGGCGGCTTTGACCCGTATAGCGCCAGCAAGGCGGCTGCGGAGATTGTGGTTTCCGCATACCGAAACAGCTTTTTTCATGCCGCCCGATATGCTCAGCATCAAAAGAGTGTGGCAACGGCACGGGCTGGAAACGTGATAGGCGGTGGCGACCGGTCAAAAGACCGGATTATTCCCGATGTAGTACGCGCCCTGCAAAACGGAGAGCCGGTGGTGGTACGCAACCCTCAGTCAGTAAGACCCTGGCAGCATGTGTTGGAACCGCTTTCGGGTTATTTAACGCTGGCATCAAAAATGTATGCCTGCCCCGATAAGTTTAACGAGGCGTGGAATTTCGGCCCTTTGCCCGAGCGGGACGTTTCGGTAGAAGCTCTGGTTAACATGGCTATAAAAAGTTGGGGAAGCGGCAGTTACACCGTCTCGCAGCAAAGCAGCCAGCTACACGAAACCGGAGTGTTGAAATTAGACATCAGTAAAGCAGTAGCACAACTCGGCTGGTTGCCAAAGCTTACCGTGGCGCAGGCAGTAGCATGGACAATCGAAGGTTACTTAGCTGAAGATTTACCCCAAAAAATGGTTGAGCAAATCAAAACGTATCAAACGTTGTAATGGACATCAAAAACATTAACGGAGAACTGCTGGAACAGTTGAGAGCAATTGCCGGTCGCAACACCACGCAAACCATCGTAGCCGGTGAAAATTACATCCCGGTTACCGGTAAGGTGTTAGATGCCGATGATTTACTGTATGGTGTAGATGCTACATTAGATGGCTGGCTTACTACCGGCCGCTTCGGGCCTAAGTTTGAACGCGCTATTGCTAAATATTTTGGTTCGCTTACTGCGCTGCTGGTCAACTCCGGATCTTCAGCCAATATGAATGCTTTTTACACCCTCACTTCTCCCAAGCTCGGTGCGCGACAGGTAAAACCAGGTGACGAAGTTATCACCGTTGCAGCGGGCTTCCCAACCACCGTAAACCCCATGATACAGTACGGTTGTGTGCCGGTTTTTTTGGATGTGGAACTGGGAACGTACAACGTGATAGCCGAGCGAATTGAGGCAGCAGTAACGCCCAAAACCAAAGCAATCATGATGGCGCACGCGCTGGGAAACCCCTTTAATCTGGAAGTGGTGATGGAGGTGGCAAAAAAACATAACTTATGGGTGATTGAAGATGACTGCGACTCTCTGGGCGCAACATATCAGGGAAAGAAAACAGGGTCTTGGGGCGATATGGCCACTGTGTCGTTTTATCCGGCTCATCACATAACGATGGGTGAAGGAGGCGCAGTGCTCATCAATAACAAAGAACTGGTTATGATAGCGCGTAGCTTCCGGGATTGGGGACGTGACTGTTACTGCGAACCCGGTCACGACAACACCTGTCGCAAGCGATTTGGCTGGCAACTGGGTGAGTTGCCTTTCGGATACGATCACAAATACACTTACTCACACATTGGATTTAACCTCAAAGTGACCGATATGCAGGCAGCCATCGGTTTCAGCCAATTAAAAAAGGCCGACAGTTTTGTAGCGAAGCGAAGAGAAAACCACGCCTTGCTTCACGAGCGATTAAAAAAATTTGAGGAACACTTCATCCTTCACCGCCCCACTCCCAACGCTGAACCCAGTTGGTTTGGCTATATGATTACCATTCGGCAAGGTAGCCCGATTGAAAGAAACAAACTGGTAGCATATCTGGAAGAAAATAAAATCGGAACGCGGCTTTTCTTTGCCGGTAATCTTTTGAAACAACCTGCCTACACACATATTCAAAAACGTGTGGTGGGCGATTTGACAAACACAGACATAATTATGAACAATAGTTTCTGGCTAGGCGTGTGGCCCGGGTTAAATGTGACACACTACGATTATATTGCACAAAAAATAGAGGATTACATAAAAACACTGTAGTGGAAAGTAACCCGGTAATACGGCAGGATCTGGATGAAATTGCGAGAACTAGCTTACCCTGGGAAAAGCTGCGAAACAAAACTGTATTGGTAACAGGAGCCGCCGGCATGCTGGCTTCTTACATAGTGAAGAGTTTGCTTTATCGGAACCTCTTATACCCCGATGAAAACATACAGGTGTTAGCTTTAGTGAGAGACACAGAAAAAGCGAAGCAGAAATTCTCGGACTTTCTGCAGTACTCTTTCTTTAAAATTCTGCAAGTTTCGTTGGAGCAACCGGTATCCGTTTACGGCCCTGTGGATTTTATCATTCACGCAGCCAGCCAGGCAAGTCCCAGGTATTACGGCACAGATCCGGTAGGAACTGCCCTTCCGAATGTTCTGGGTACGTATCATCTCCTTCGGCTGGCTGTAGAAAAAAAATCAGAAAAGTTTCTGTTCTTCAGCACCAGCGAGGTGTACGGTAATACTGATAGCAGTGATGACATAAAGGAAACCGACCTGGGGAAAATTGACCCGCTCAGCGTGCGGTCTTGCTATGCCGAAAGTAAACGGATGGGAGAGAACCTGTGCATCCTGTTTTCACATCAATACGGGGTGAATGTTTCCATAGCACGCCCCTTTCACACATACGGGCCCGGCTTGCGGTTTGATGATGGAAGGGTTTTTGCCGATTTTGTGGCGAGTATTGTACGTAACGAGAACATTGTGATGCACAGCGACGGGTCCGCTGTGCGCAGTTTTTGTTACATTTCAGATGCTACCGTGGGTTTTTTGACTGTGCTGCTCAAAGGCGAAAACGGAGCCGCTTACAACATTGCCAACCCACACGCCACTGTATCTGTAAAACAACTTGCCGAAACACTCGTGAAACTTTTTCCGGAGAAAAAACTTACGGCTAACTTTGCTCCCCGCGACCCGGCAACTTACGTACCGTCCACCTTCCACAAACTTATACCCAACATTGACAAAGCCATGCAACTCGGCTGGCGCCCCACAACCGGCATTGAAGACGGATTTCGGAAAACGATTTTAAGTTATACGGCATGATTTTACCAATCATAGAGGCATACCGCAAAGGCGAAATAGACAAACCTGTTTATATCAACAAAATGTATGAGCAGCACGCGCGGTTGTTTGAGTATGTGTCACGCATACGCCACACAGAGTTGTCATCTGTATGTATTCAGGATGACGGACTGCTCTTTACAACCCGTGAACATCACATTAAGATATTTTGTGACAAAAACGATAAACGCGCAGCGCCGTTTGAGATATTGAATTTTGAAACGTACGAAAGTCACGATGCGTTGATGTTGTACCGGTTGATAAACGACGGAGATTTGATTTTTGACATAGGGGCAAACATCGGGTGGTACTCCATGCACTTTGCCCGAAAATTCCCGCGCTCAGCCGTACATTCTTTTGAGCCGGTTGCGGATACTTACAAAGACCTTTGCAGAAATGTACAACTCAATCAATTCCAAAACATCACAACATACCCCTTCGGCTTTTCGGATGAGGAAAAAACAGTCACATTTTATGTTTCACGGGATACTTCTGTGAGTAGTTCTGCCAGGGACCTGGTAGGAGACGAAAGTGTGCGTGAAATTTCATGCCACTTAGTGAAATTAGATGATTTTACCAAGGAGCATCGCCTGCAACCTGCCTTTATTAAGTGTGATGTTGAGGGTGCCGAGTTGTTTGTATTCAAAGGAGCACTTCAAACCATCTTTGCATGCAGGCCGGTCGTGTTTACCGAAATGCTCCGCAAGTGGTCTGCAAAATACAATTACCACCCCAATGACATTATCCGGTTGTTTGCTGACATGAATTACGCCTGCTATACGGCAACCCGAGACCTGAAGTTAAAATCAGTACCCACCGTGGACGAACTCACAACCGAAACAAATTTTATTTTTTTACACAGCGAAAAACACCGCGACATTATCCGGCATTATGTATCATGACATCAGCATAAAGGCAAAACAGATACGTGAGCGTATCCTCACACTTGCTTATAAAAAGAAATCATCGCATGTGGGCGGGGCGTTGAGTGTTGCGGATATACTCGTTTATATGTACCGGCATGTGTTGCGGTATGACCCGAAAAACCCTGCATACCCTGAGAGAGACCGCTTTTTTTACAGCAAAGGGCACGCTTGCCTGGCGCTTTATGCCGTGCTGGAAGACAGCGGCTTTTTTACAGGCGACACATTGAACGGGTTTACTGAAAATGGCAGTTATTTTACATCACACGTCAATCACAAGGTACCCGGCGTAGAACTCTCAACAGGTAGTTTAGGTCATGCCCTAAGCGTGGCATGCGGTGTAGCGTTGGCAGGCAAACGAAAAAATGCTGCCTGGCGGGTCTATTGCGTGTTGAGCGATGGTGAGCTGAACGAAGGGTCAAACTGGGAAGCCATTCTTTTTGCCGCTCATCACAAGTTGAACAACCTTACAATAATTATTGATTATAACAAAATTCAAAGTTTTGGTACTACCCGCGAAGTGCTGGATTTAGATGTGGGTAAACCGTTATTGGACAAGTTAGATGCATTTGGGTGGAGTGTAGCACAGATAAACGGGCATAGCTTCGAAGAAATCGAATGCGCATTTGCTTCAGTGAAAAACGCCCCAAAACCACAGGCAATCATCGCACACACCGTCAAGGGCAAAGGGGTTGATTTTATGGAAAATAAACTCGCGTGGCATTACAAATCGCCCAATGACGAGGAGTATCAAAACGCTATAGCTCAAATCCGGCAGGCGACATGAGAACAGCATTTATCCATCAGCTTTTGGAAGAGGCGCGTGCCAACCCGGCAATTTTTTTGTTGGTGGGAGATTTGGGATACTCGGTGGTAGAGCCGTTTGCCGAAGCATTCCCGGACCGATTTCTGAATGTTGGCATAGCCGAGCAAAATATGACCGGTATTGCCGCCGGGCTGGCCATGGAGGGATACAATGTGTTTACCTACTCTATCGGGAACTTTCCCACCCTGCGTTGCATGGAGCAAATACGCTATGACGTGTGCTATCATGAGCTAAGTGTAAAGATTGTTGCCGTGGGCGGCGGATATGCGTACGGGCCATTGGGAGCATCTCACCACACTACCGAAGATATCGCCATGTTGCGTTCCATTCCCAATATGCGGGTGTGCGCGCCGGGCGACCCCGCTGAAACCAAAGCGGCAACAGCGTATTTTGCGCATACACAGGGCCCGGGTTACTTGCGGTTGGGAAAAGCTGGCGAACCACTTGTGCACACAAATGCAATTACAGATATAACTAAACTACAAAAAGTCATGGATGGCGAAGAAACAGCCGTATTAACTACCGGTGGTGTATTGGCTTTGGCAAAAAATCACATTCAGTCCCATCAACTGAAATGGGGGCTTTACAGCGTACCGTTTATCAAGCCGATTGACTTCAGTGGTATAGGGGATGTATGCCGCACATACCACACCATATACACGATTGAGGAGCATCAACGTTTTGCAGGATTTGGCTCGGCAGTTCTGGAAACGATAAATGAACTATACCGCCAAAAACATATTCAATCTTTTCCACAGGTATGCTGCATAGGAATTGAAGATTTGTTTGTTTCTTTTGCAGGCAGCCAGGAATACCTAAGAGAAATGGCGGGCGTAAAACTACCTTAAACCATGAATAAGCCGCTTCTCAGTTTTGTTATCCCTTGTTACAACGAAGAAGAAAACATCGGGCTGTTAATCGCAAAAGTGAAAGACATCCTGCGCGATTTTGAGGAGAAGTACCGTTATGAAATTATCGTGATTGATAATGACTCTGCCGATCGTTCGGCAGAAATTGTAAAGCAGGAATGTACGCGTGATAAACGAGTAAAACTGATTGTCAACTCGCGTAACTTCGGCTGGATACGTTCTCCCTATTATGCGCTCTTGCAAGCCAAAGGGGATGCTGTGATGCTTCTGGCTGCCGACTTTCAGGATCCTCCCGAACTCATTCCGCAATTCATCCGCAAATGGGAAGAGGGTTTTAAAATCGTGATTGGCGTAAAAGATGAAAGCGATGAGTCGGCACTAATGTTTGCCGTACGTAAATTGTATTATCACTTCATCGATAAAATTTCCAGCAATAAGCTCTTCAAAAACTTTACCGGCTTTGGCTTGTACGATAAAAAGATAATCACCGCCTTAAAATCCTTTGATGATCCATATCCCTATTTCAGAGGGTTGATTAGCGAAGTAGGATTTCAGAAAGCCGTCATCCATTTCCGGCAACCCACGCGCAAAAGAGGAATCTCTGCCAGTAATTTTTATGCTCTGTATGATGTTGCTATGCTGGGTATCACCAGCTATTCCAAGTTTCCGCTCCGCTTTGCTACGATGGTCGGTTTTATCATGTCGGGCATCAGTTTCATTATCGCGCTTGTATATCTGTTTCTGAAACTCACCTACTGGTACAATTTTCCTGCAGGCAATGCCCCAACGGTAATCGGGCTATTTTTCATCGGCTCGGTGCAGTTGTTCTTTATCGGCATATTGGGTGAATATATTGGCGCCATACACACCATCGTGCAGAAACGTCCACTGGTAATCGAAAAAGAGCGAGTAAATTTTGACGACAGCGCAGAGTAAAACCATCACCCGATCACACCCCATTTCAGATATGCACCAACTTACCGGCAAAGTCAGCCGAAAAGTCGGGCGCCGGGAGCATGAAAGGGGATTTACTTAATATCATACAGCATACGCATCTGTA
This sequence comes from Chitinophagales bacterium, assembly GCA_025057415.1. Taxonomy (GTDB): domain Bacteria; phylum Bacteroidota; class Bacteroidia; order Chitinophagales; family LD1; genus Bog-950. The sequence continues at coordinate 4,398 of JANWXI010000043.1, read as the reverse complement.
TCCCGCTGGCATTGCGCAAGTAGCGTAGGGTACGATAAACTTCATACAACTCACCGAGTTGTTCTTTTGTGTGTTTTTCGCGCATAGCGCCTAAACTTTCCGAAATTTTTTCAGCGAAACTTTTTTCCTCCGGGTAGTTTTTTATTCGGTATTCCTTAATGTTCGCCATCTTGGCTGCATAGGCAATAGCATCATTCAAACCTCCGATTTCATCTACCAGTCCGTTTTGTAACGCCTGGTTGCCTGTCCAGACGCGACCTTGTGCAATAGATTCAATGTAGGCGGTGTCTTTTTTACGCCCTTCGGCTACACGCTCTTTAAATTCGCGGTAGGTTCGTTCTACACTGCGTTGCATAACTGCACGCTCTTCATTATCTAATGGCTTGGTGATACCCCCTAATACACCGTGGTTGGTAACTTCTACCTCATCAACGGTAATGCCGAGTTTATCGTTGAGCATTTTGCGGGCATTCGGCAGCAAACCGAATACGCCAATAGAACCGGTGATGGTGTTCGGTAGGGCAAATATTCTGTTGGCAGGAGCAGCAATATAATATCCTCCGCTGGCAGCATAGTCGCCCATTGAGACAATGAGCGGCTTTTTCTCTTTAGCTAAACTCAATTCCCGCCAAATCACATCACTTGCCAATGCACTCCCACCGGGTGAGTTGACTCGCAGCACGATGGCTTTTACTTTTTCATCTTTCCGCAATTTGGAAATAATCTTCGCATATCGCTCTCCGCCTATCTCTCTGTCCTCGCCCTCGCCGTTCACGATTTGACCTTCAGCGTAAATTACGGCTATCTTGTTATCGGCATCACGGTTGTCTTCCAGTGTTGCAGCGTACTTGGCTAAGTCAATCATTTTCAGGTCTTTCTCCTCATCTACTCCCACTTTTCTTTTCATTTCTTTCACCACCTGGTCGTAGAAATAAATTTCGTTAACAAGAGAAAGCTCTTTGCATTTTTCAGGTGATTCAGCCGCCAATGTATTGATGATGCTTTGTAATGTTGCAGTATCTATAGAACGGGCTATACTTATTTGATTAACAAAATGCCGGTACAAATCTGTATATATGTTGGTTAGCTGTTGGCGGTTGTATTCACTCATGTTGTTGCGCACAAAGGGTTCAATAGCGCTTTTATAGGACCCGCAATGAAAATCCTGCACCTCTATACCAAGGCGGTCAAACATGTTTTTGTAGTATAGAATTTCGCGTCCGAAACCTTTTAGTTCCAGCATTCCGCTCGGATTGAGAAATATCTTGTCGGCTGCCGTAGCCAGATAGTATGATTTTTGTGAAATTATTTCACCATACGCAAATACAAATTTTTTGCTCTTTCTGAAATCCAACAAAGCTTCCCGGATAGCTTCCAAAGTAGCATAACCATTGTCATTAAGGCCTAATTGTAAATAGATTCCTTTGATATTGTCATCGGTTTTTGCCTTCGTGATACACGCGAGAATATCCGTGAGTCCGATGGCTTTTTTGGGTTTGAAATCTGTATAACTGATAGTGGAGAGGGGGTCATCGGTAGAACGCTCAGGAATGTCGTAGTTGAGGTCAAGTTTCAAAACCGAATTGGCTTCAACGGTAACCGGCTTCTTCATGGAAGCCATACCGATTAATGTTAGCAAAAAGATAAAACACAGTGAGCAAAACAGTAGCAAGCCAACCAGCGTGGCAAGTACGTATTTGAGAAACTGTAACATAAATAGAAAGTTTGATGTGATATTGAATGCAAAAACTTTACATTTAAGACAAAAGCATGAGGGGGTTTTTGGTATGTGCAAGTATAATACATTTGGGCGATGAATGTTTATTACCTGTTATTGGGCAGTAACACCGGCAACCGGCTCTGTTATCTTCGGGATGCATGCCGCGATTTGTGCGAAACCGGGGAAATACCGGCGGTGTCAGCCGTATATGAAACCTCTCCGTGGGGATATGAATTACAGGCACCATTTCTGAACTGTGCCGTTAAGCTGCAAACGCAACGGCCGCCTTTAGATTTGCTTAACATTTTGAAAAACATTGAGAAAAATATAGGGCGTACAACAAATTTCCGCTGGGGTCCGCGAGTGATTGATATTGACATATTGCTGTTTAACGATTCGATACACCATACCCCGACACTGCAAATACCGCACCCTCGCCTGGCAGAGAGGAGGTTTGCCTTAGTGCCGCTTGCAGAAATTGCCGCGGGCGCTCAGCACCCATTGCTGAAAAAAACTATTGCACAACTATTGGTGGAGTGTAGCGACACCGGTTCCGTGAAATTACTCATTACCGGCGCAGAATTTTATGCGAAAGTGTTTGTGAGCGAGTCAATCCCCACAAATGGCGAAACATAATTACACGTACCGAATCAGTCCGGTATCGGGTAATCCGGAAAACTTACTGTTTTACTAATCGTTTGGCGGTTTCACGCACCCGTATCATATAAACTCCTGCCCCCAACTCGGGTAATAGCAGCGTAAATTCTGTATGGTGTATGGTTGTTCCGTAAAGTTCTCTACCGCTTAAATCCAACACACAAAGTTTCTGGTTTAGCATGGATGCATCGCAGCGCACCCGCCAAACACCATCCTGGTTAGGATTGGGGAAAACATCCACTCGTGCATCCTGATATACCGGTGATGCAAACATGACGGGGTTTTGTATGGTGTTGAACACCGTATTCGTCAAAACAGGCGGGTTAAAGTCAAAGTAAATATCGGCTCTGTTGGTAATGACCGTGCCGTTGGCAAGATTTTGATAGGGTTTAATGCTGTATTGAATATAGCCGTGGCTGTTCGGTTCATCAGAAAAACTATCGGGTAGCATTATATTTTGGAAAACGAACTTAACCGTTTGGCTGTTTTCAACGACCACTTCGTATGGATGAGAATAACTCCTCACGCGCAGCGTGCGCAGGTCTAAGTGGCTGCTGATAGTGTCTATAATGATGACGTTTTCCGCATAAAATGTACCGGTATTTTGGAAGCGGATGGTATAATGCAAAATAGTGTCAGCGGGAATTGTGTGGTTATCTCCCGATCCGGTAGGGTAAACTATTTTATCGTTGGGGTCATAGGAGCCCACTACGGTGGTAGTATGGGTGTGGTTTGTGATGTTGTTTAGTACGCATACGGAGTCATGAAAGGAAGCGATGTATGAAAACTTGGTACCGAGGTTTGTTGTAGGGGGTGTGTAAAAGTTCAGCTGCGTATAGAAGCCCCCTAAGGGAATGTTACTCAGCTCGTACGTAATTGTATGAAGAGAAGTATCGGATGATGCAAAAGGGGCGGAACTGTTTAAAAACATTTGGTCGGGAGGGTATTGTACAACGAGTTGTCCGGATAGGGGAAAATAGGGGGTATTATTTATCACGTTAACGTGAATGGTGTTGTTAAATCCGGGACGGGGCGGAGGAGCGCCCTCTGTGATGATAATCTCCCGATTACATTTCGTGGTATCGTACTTAACTGCAAAATCGTTTCCGTCATATAAAACTCCGTTTGAATTTGCGTTGACATGCTGTTGAAAGGGTGAATACCCCATTAGAGATGACGTGCTGTGTAAAATGGGAGATAAGTTGTAACTGCCGGCGGGAAGGTAAAAGTTGTAGATGCCGGATGGTCCGGTAATAGCATAATACCCATTGCCCGTTTCGATAACTTCGTTAGAGATTGGAAAATCTATGTTTTGCTGGTAAATTCCGTTATTGTCATTATCGAAATACACACGTCCACGGATGTGGGCATGAAGCGTTGAATTAGAATCAAAAGGAACGAAGGGAACGTTTTGATTCATGTTTACCGGCGGGCAAATCTTCGTTAAAGGGTCAATCAATCGTACAAACACCGGCAGGTAATCAATAACTGTGATAGTTTGGTACTGAAGACCCAATACGGCAGATAATACTACACGCAGTTTGTATTGGCCAACCGGTTCATAGCTTACGCCATTGATGACAATACAACCCTCTTCACCGGCTTGAAAGGTTATAGTGTTTAGATTATTAGGAACCTTATTGGTTGTCCAACATAATCCCGAAGGCAGGTTTTCTATGCTGTCAATGGTTATCGAAATAATGGTTACGAACTGGCCTTGGAAATATATATTATTAAAAATTTTAATGGGAATTACCAGGTTGGTATTTGCCCCCTGCTCAATGCAGGGAATATTGTCTAAAAAAGTAGGGCTTACCAGGTTATTTCCGGGTACGCAAAAAGAAGGTCCGGAACTGCCGCAGAACTGTGCCCATCCTGACAGGACGCTGAGGAAAGCGGCAGAAGTAAGGAGGGTTGATTTCATATAAAAAAATTTCTATTCAAATATCAATAGTGTCCTAAACGTTTTGGTGAGGGTTCAAAAAACCCTCATAATCAACGCTTTGCGTCATCAAGTATAA
>JANWXI010000042.1 GCA_025057415.1 Chitinophagales bacterium | reverse complement strand
TAAAACTGTAAACTTTTTACAGGACGAGACACCACACACCACACATCCCTCCGGTGCGAGCCGCCCCAGGCGGCTCGCACCGGCCTAATCAAAACACCTACACGCCACTCCATTACCTCCCTTTTTCCCCGTTATATCCCGCAACTGCACAAAGGCGCTTTGTGTGTTTCACCTGAAAACTTTTTGCCTTCCGGTCAACCCACATTCAAACCAAACATATTTACTCAAAAACGCACTTCGTCACCACTTCGTAAAAAAGAGTTGAATCGCTGAAAATTACTGTGTTGTCCTATGGGTAAATTACCCGATATTTCGTTTTTTTGATTAAAATCAAATATATGGCGTTGGTTCCTTTTTCCCGCGCATCCTATCAAATCAGCATCCCCGAGCCGTGTACACAGCAGTGGGGACACATGAAACCTACGACCCAAGGCAGGTTTTGTGAGCGCTGCGCCAAAACCATCATTGATTTTTCCCTGATGAGCGATGAAGAACTAATCCGCATCATTGAAAAGTCCGGCGGAAATCTTTGCGGCCGTTTTTTCGTTCATCAACTCAACCGCACTCTGGCGCCAAATTCGCCTCATCGCAATACGCTATGGCAAAAAATTGTGGCGGGATTACTGGCGCTGGGCACAACCCAACACGCCTTCGCCTCCGAAAAAACACCTCCTACCCTTTCCATAATAGCCCCGGCAGATACTGCTGCGCTTCGGCACGTCCAATCCCAACCGCAGAAACCTTCACCCCCTCAAAAACCCACATCAATTACCGGTAATGTATTCAATGCCGAAACGAAAGAACCTTTGATAGCGGTTGTGATATACTGCGATGAACTAAAAAAAGGCGTATCTACCGATGCAGAAGGCAATTTCACCTTTGTACTGCCAGACACCCTGCCACCCCAAACCTTACACTTCAAAGTCATTTACATTGGCTTCGAAACACACATGTTCACGGTACATACGAGCAATTTGCCGGCAAGCATTAATGTTCCCTTGTACGAGTTACACACAAGTGTTTTGGGGTTAGTTATAGTTAAAACAAAAAAATGGTGGCAGTTTTGGAGAAAGTAGTCGTAAAACTGATTAGTTGATACAAAATGCACATGCAAAAATTACAGTTGACACATTGATTGATAAAACAGCGCGCTTTGAGGTAGCTTACAAATGCGACAGGTTGCCCATGCAAATTTTACGATAACGCAAACAGCAACCTCGCAGTGTTCATATTAAATATTTCGTCAATATTTCAACGCCGGGTTGTGACTTGTGCTCCACTGCGCTACCATAGCTTGCTTAATACAAAAAATCCCGTCCGTAGCGGTCGGGATGTTGAAAGTTTGAAAGGTTAAGGTTACGCTGCGGAGAGAGAGGGATTCGAACCCCCGGTCCGCTCATCACGGACGGCTGTTTTCAAGACAGCTGCAATCAACCACTCTGCCATCTCTCCGCCGGCAAAATTAGAAAATGTGCGTAGTCGCGCAAAACTTTGCAAGATAAAATTGCCCACCCTCAGGATAGTTCCCCTACCATGGTTTTGGGGTCCACCCACTCGTCATATTGCTCAGGGGTTACATACCCCAGCGCAATGGCAGTTTCGCGGAGGGTCTTGCCTGTTTTGTGAGCCGTCTGCGCGATTTCGGCTGCCTTGTAGTAGCCGATTTTTGTATTCAATGCCGTGACGAGCATCAATGAATTATTCAAATTTTTCTTAATGTTTTCTTCGATGGGGGCAATGCCCACGGCACATTTGTCGTTAAACGATACGCACACATCGCCAATCAGGCGGGCGCTGTGGAGAAAGTTGTAAATCATCACGGGTTTAAACACGTTCAACTCAAAGTGACCTGTGGCGCCGCCTACATTGATGGCTACATCATTGCCAAGCACCTGTGCCGCCACCATGGTCATGGCTTCGCACTGGGTGGGGTTTACCTTGCCGGGCATTATGGAGGAACCCGGCTCGTTATCGGGTATAAAAATTTCCCCGATGCCGCAGCGCGGACCACTGGCGAGGAGGCGAATATCGTTGGCAATTTTCATCAGCGAACACGCTACGGTTTTCAGCGCACCATGCGCCTCCACAATGGCATCATGAGCTGCCAGCGCCTCAAATTTGTTCTCAGCTGTTACAAAAGGAAGTCCCGTAAGTGCAGCAATGTGGCGTGCAACATTTACGGCATATCCTTTGGGAGTGTTGATGCCGGTGCCTACAGCCGTACCGCCCAGAGCTAACTCTGCCAGATGAGGCAGCGTGTGTTCAATGGCGCGTATGCCGTGGTCTAATTGCGATACATACCCGCTTATTTCCTGCCCTAAGGTGAGGGGGGTAGCATCCATCAGGTGAGTGCGACCTATTTTTACAATGTGCATGTACTCTTTGCTTTTGGCTGCCAGCGTGTCGCGAAGTTTGCGGATACCCGGTATAGTGTGGCGCACCAGCATGCTGTATGCGGCAATGTGCATAGCCGTGGGGAAGGTATCGTTGCTGCTCTGCGATTTGTTTACGTCATCGTTGGGGTGTATTTTCTTTTTCTCGTCATCTAACTTACCGCCCAGCAGCACGTGTGCGCGATATGCTATTACCTCGTTTACGTTCATATTGCTTTGGGTGCCGCTGCCGGTTTGCCACACCACCAGCGGAAACTGGTCGTCCAGTTTTCCTTCCAGTATTTCATCACATACCCGGCAAATCACATCGCATTTTTCTTTTTCGAGCACACCAGCTTCATAGTTGGTAATAGCCGCTGCTTTTTTCAGATAAGCAAAAGCCCGGATAATTTCTATGGGCATTTTGTTGATGTCTTGCGCAATTCTGAAATTTTCAATTGAGCGCTGCGTTTGCGCTCCCCAGTAAACATGGGCAGGCACCTCTACCACACCCATGGTATCTTTTTCTTTTCTGAACTCTGCCATTGGTATCGTTTTAGCGCCGCGAATGTAAAAGAAACGCACATCTTAAAAGCTGCCCAAACGGCGTACGCTTTTTTCTCGCCCCGATACATTTTACTATTGCCGGCGCCCGCCCTATATTTACGCACCCATGCTTTTCAGCAAACTACATTACAGCGCGTTTTACAAACTTTATCTCTCCATCGCTGCTTTTTTTGTAGTACTTGGTATCGGCACCTGCGGGTATGTGCTTATCGAAGATTACCCGCTGCTCGATGCCGTGTACATGACGGTAATTACCTTAGCCACAGTGGGTTTTATGGAAGTACACCCGCTTAGCAATGCCGGAAAAATTTTCACCATATTTATCATACTTATCAATATTGGTACTTTTACTTACTTTATCTCACAACTTACGAGCTATTTCCTCGATGGTGAATTTATCCGCACCTATAAATCCCTCAAGATGAAATCAACCATTGAACACCTCCGGCAACACACCATCATCTGCGGTTTTGGACGAAACGGCCGCGAAGCGGCAAAACTGCTGTACGAAAACAACCAACCCTTTGTGGTAATAGAACCCACACCCCTCAACCCCGATACGGTTGATTTTCCGGTTCGATACTTTTTACATGACGATGCCACGCGCGATGAGGTGCTGGAAAAAGCCGGTGTGCAACACGCCGGCGCGCTCATCACCACACTACCCAACGATGCCGATAATCTGCTGGTGGTTCTCACGGCACGCGAGCTGAACCCATCCCTCAAAATAATCAGCCGCGCCTCGAACGATAGCAGCGTGCGCAAACTGAAAACTGCAGGCGCCAATAATGTCATCATGCCCGATAAAATTGGCGGTGCGCACATGGCCACCTTGGTGCTTAGTCCGGATGTGAAAGAGTTTGTGGATGTGCTCAGCACCAGTCATTCCGATAAATTCATGCTGCGCGAACTGGAGTGTACCCGACACACGCTGCTCAGTCATTTGGATGCATGGAAAAAAACCGGCGCTACTGTTCTTGGTATCAGAAGCCAACAAGGCGAGTATGTATTAAACCCGCCACCTGATTTTCAGCTAAGCCCCGGCCAAAGGTTAATCGTAATGGGTAGCAAAGAGCAAATTGAGCAACTAAGCGCTATGCTGCACGAGTAAAAATTACCAAGAAGGGTTTACAAATCCTGCACCAATGCATTGCGTTTTTGCAGGCGCAAATCTCTTAGCATACCGCTCTTGGGATGCAGCAACACGGTAAACTGCTGAAACCGGAACGTGGGCAACGGAGGTGTCCAGGCAAAGTTTAACTCCCAGCAATGTAAATCGCGGATGACAGAAAGGTTGGTCAACGTAACCTGCTTACGCGTAATATCAAAACCTGAACTGATAGCAAACTTCCACTTGGGCGTGAGGTTGAAATCGAGAGAGCCGTTGATAGTTTGAGTTACCACCACCGTATCGGGGCGCGCGGTAATGCCGCGGGTTACATCAAACATATAACTCAAACTTACACTCCAGGGAATGTCAAAATCATATAAATAATATGGATTATATGTTACGTAATCTGCCATAAAGCGCGGGGCGTTGTCACCGGCTGCTACCTGCTGGCGCGGTCGTGAGCCAAATGATGTGCTTATGCGTACATTGGCTCTGTCAAATCGCAGCAGGCGGCGGCTTTTTTCCCACTCAAACGTGTTGTAGGGGCGGTTGAGCGAGTCGCGGGCGTAAGGGTCAAACACTACATTGGTGTTTATGTTGAATAAATTCAGCACCCGGGCTGCCTGTACCGAGAGGGTAAACGGCAACAGACGGAGCGAATCGGCAATGAAATTGTAACCGCCCGCCAAATTCACCTGGTCCAGCAGACCTATGTTTTTCTCCTGTCGCACCGTGTCTTTTTTGCTGAATACCTTCATATCAAAGTTATTGAGCAAACTCCATGTAACGGACGCTACACGTCCGGGTCCTGCGTTGCCGAATACCGCATCATTCCCGAATACCGGATAGAGCATTTGCCTGCCTTGTGCATCGGCCTGTACAGTGCGGTAGTATCCCCAACGCGGGTTGCCGAAATCGGGCTGATAGTTGAAAGATACCGTAGGCGTAATCACGTGCTTGATGGCTTTGATTTTTGCTTTCTTGAACCGGAAAATTCCGATAAGCTTGGTATTGGCTGAAACGGAAAACAAAAAATTCCGCGCAGAGCCAAAGCCCCATGCTGTGTCAGTTATTACACGCCCGTATAATGTTTCGGTACTGCCATCGGGTTTGGTTACAATCACGGTATCGGGGTCCCAGCGCTTGCGTTGTGTTTTGAAATATGTTCGCTCCGTGTAGTCAAATGAAGGGTTGACGTTGAAGTATTTAAATATAGTAGTGGGAGCATCTACCCGAAATGTCTGTTGCAACCCCATGCGAAACCGGTTGAGCGTTTCTCTGCGAAAAAGTGTGCTATCGGTGGTCTCAAGCAAATTGCGGTAAGAAATGTTGTAAATAATACCGATGTTCTCATACCATCGGGGTTTAGCTGTTGAGATTTTACTCTTAAACGGGTTGATGCGGCTCATGCTGAGGGTCACTTCGGGCAGCGTAAAACCGATGTAGCGGTTGAGGATGTTTTGCGTATGCCGCAGGAACATATTCAAGCCGAGAAAATTGCCGAATCGCCTGGTGAAATTTACACCGGAGTTAAAAGTGGTTTGCAATAGTTGCTGTGAGGTATTGCGGCTCACCTGAAAAAAATCCGCGCTTTGGATGTGCACATTGGCGCCAAAAGTAGAGTTGGGGATAGATTTGGGGTCCTGGTTGTGTGTCCATGTAAAACTGTAACTATTAGCTGAACGGGCGCCGGGCAAGTCAGGGTCTGGAGGACGACTGCGCAAATAGTTGAATGATAAATTGCCCGTAAATTTGTACCGCCATGCATACTGTGCACTAACACCTGCCCCGAAAGTACCGTTGGTCGCTACCTGCCCGGTGAAGCGCAACCCAAGATAATCGTTCACCGCCCAGTAATAACCTCCGCCGCGCAAGAAGAATCCAAAAACGCCGTCACTGCCGTACTCGGGCATAATCAAGCCCGACTTACGTCCTTGCTTTACCGGAAACAGCCCGAACGGAACCACCAACGGCGTTGGCACATCGCCCACCCAAAGATTGGCAGGTCCGGTTACCAGCACTTTGTTGGGCACCATTTTAACCCTGCGGGCTTTAAAGTAGAAGTGCGGATGGTCCTGGTCGCAGGTGGTGTATTTGGTACCTTTGCCATACCATTCATCGTATTGATTTTTTTTCACGACTTCACTGTGCAGGTACGACTCGCCCTCCTGTGTGCTTACTTTATAAACTAACCCTTTGCGGGTTTTAAAGTTGTACTTCATGCTGTCGGCTTCATACTGTGTGCCCGCGTCCTCAAATACGGGCGTGTGGGTGTATGCTCCGTTGCTATCCACTGTGCCTTTAGCAGTTAACGTAAAATCATTCCAGTCAAAATCAACGTAGTGGGCATTTAATTTTATTTTCTGATATTGTATGTTGGCTCCGTTGTGGAGGTACATTCTCTTGGTATTCAGGTCATACACCATAGAGTCAGTTGCGGAGTAGGCAATAGGGTCTTTGATGTCGTTTTGTTCGCTGAAATCCAACGTGTCATTCAGCAATACTGTATCGGCAACAGTCACTTGAGCGCTGTCATCCGGGGTTGTATTCTCTTTAGGGGCAACGGGTTTTTCCCGTAGTGTGCTGTCATTTATTAACGAACTAAATTTACTGCGCTGTGCATACAGTTTACCAGATTCATTCATTATATTAGACACTGCTAAGAGCCATGTGGTAAAAAAATATATTGCGAGGCGGAAGATGCGCAGGCGAAAAAGGTATATTTGAGCAAAATACCTGATAAATTCAGCAAAGGTGTTGGCTATACATAAACTCTGCTTATGGAAATTTTGCGGCATTGCGTCAAAATTAAAAAAACCCCAAACGTGCGGTTTCCATACTTATTGTTAATCAGCTTTTTCCTGTGGACTTCACCGTGTTTCGCACAGGGCAAATACACCATACGCACCGTAGTGATAGATGCCGGCCACGGCGGCAAAGACCCTGGCGCTATAGGTCCGGGAAAAACTTTTGAAAAAGACATCGCGCTGGTGATTGCATTAAAACTTGGCGATTACATTCAAAAAAATTTCCCGAATATCAACGTAATTTATACGCGAAAATCGGATGTATTTCTTGAGCTCTACGAGCGCGCCAACATTGCTAATAAAAACAAAGCTGACCTTTTTATATCCATCCATGTCAATTCATCACCCAACAAAGAAACATACGGCACCAGCACATACGTACTGGGCTTGCACCGCACCGAAGCCAACCTGGAAGTTGCCAAGCGTGAAAACTCCGTAATCAATCTGGAAGAAGACCGCGACAAGAACTACGAATTTGACCCCAACACCCCCGAGGGACACATCATCATGAGCATGAAACAAAATGCTTTTTTAGACCAGAGTATTGAATTCGCTTCAAAGGTTGAAAACCAGTTTGAAAACTACGCCCGTCGCAAAAGTTTGGGTGTGAAACAGGCGGGCTTTTATGTGTTGTATAAAACCACTATGCCCAGCATCCTTGCCGAAATCGGATTTATATCCAATGCAGAAGAGGAAAAGTTTCTGAACACCACCAAAGGGCAGGACCTGATTGCTACCAGTTTGTTTAATGCTTTTAAAGATTACAAAAATGAGTTGGAAGGAAGCGAGGGCGCACAGTACGCTTTCGAGCAATCGCTGGAGATGGCTCGCAAAGAGCAGACAAATGCTGGCACAACCGTAAGTACTACAACAAGTACTACTACTGAAACAACATCAAAAAACAATTCGCCCACCACAAAGGATGTCACCACCGGCGTTGACAATAAATCAGTTATTGACTATCCTCAAAATACCACCGGTAACCCTACCGCATCCAAATCTATCCGTAAACCCGAAGAAGGCACAAGCGGCGGTGGCAGATACACGAACAGTAACAAAATTTACGGAGATGAAGTGCAACCTATATACGTTACGCAAAGTACGGTTGACCCGTTCGACACTACTTCTTTTAGCACTATTGCAAAATCCGGTAACAAACCAACTGCGCCCAAAACTTCTGCACCTGCTCCGAAAGAAGTTACACATGTAGAAACTCCCCCAAAAACCGAAACCGTTACTGTCGCAAAAAGCGAATACACCAGCCCTGTTAAAACCTCAAATGTTACAAGCCCAGCCCCTACATCAGGCGTGAACGTGTCGCCTTCTAAACATCCGTCAGTACCTGACCACAAACCTCAGTCGGGCACGATATTCAAAGTGCAGTTGTTTGCGCTTCGCGGTGAGTTAAAAGAGTACGATAAAGTGGCGAGAATTTTCGGTGCCAGAGAACTTAGTGCTGAGGTGCTGGATAACGGATTTATTCGTTATTACGCAGGCAATGCCACTTCAGCAGCCGAGGCACAGCGATTGTTGCAGACCGCCAAAAGCAACGGATACCCCAATGCCGTCATCGTGGGTTTTCAAAACGGCACGCGTATGAGCGCTGAGGAATTGAGCAAGTTTATCCGCGAGTAATTGTTTTCTCCCGTTTCAGATATTGTATCACCTCCGTTGGATTTTCCCATGGAGCGCTGCAAGTTTTGAGGCGGCAGGCGTATAACAGTGTTTTGCCGGGCACGTGTTTATTTTGCAGCGATGGCGTGCCGTCGGGTAAAACACTGCCGCACCATATTACATCCGGCAGGTAGTGTTGTTGGAGTGCGCGGACAAATTCGGTGCATCCCTCTCCCGCAATTGCAATCAAATACGGCTCATGACGCAGCCAACAGGTGAGCGAAGCCCAGAGTGCATAAAATGAAGGGTACTCGCGCACCATGGGCTGCATGGCTTTTACGGCATTCTGTACCATTTCAATGTACCGGTCATTTTCCAAAATCAGCGATAGTTTATACAGGGTACGAAACATCACGGCGTTGGAGGAGGGTATTACATTATCTGCAGTTTCCGTTTTTCGCACAATCAGCGGGTCATCGTTTACCGAAGTATAAAAAAACAATCCGGTGGACACATTAAAAAAATGCTGAATAACATAACGCGCTGTTTCATCGGCCAGCAACAGCCACTTCTGCTGCAGGGTGGTCTCATATATATCCAGATATGCATCGCACAGAAAGGCATAGTCATCCAAAAATCCGCTGATTTTTGCTGTGCCGTTTTTGTAACTGCGTAGCACGCTTCCATCGGGCTGGCGTACATACTCTTGTAAAAATTCAGCACACCGCAACGCGCGGTTCAGGTATTTTTCGTCACCCAAAGCTCTGTATGCGCGCACCAGTCCCGATATGGCAAGCGCATTCCACGAAGTGAGCACCTTGTCATCCAGTCCCGGTCGTGGACGCCTGTTGCGGTGTTCCAGCAATTTCTGTTTACAATCTTCCAGCCACTCTGTGCCTATTTCGTTGCGGTGTGACTTGGTATTTCGTATCAGATGATTTTTGTGTTCAAAATTTCCTGCGCTGCTCACCGGATAAAACTCTGCAAAACGCACTAAGTCATCTCCCAAAATTTGTTGCAGTTCATCAAAACTCCACAAATAAAACTTTCCCTCCTCTCCTTCGCTATCGGCATCCAGCGCTGCGTAATACCCGCCCTGTGGTGCGCTAAGCTCCCTTTCCAGAAATCCGTACGTCTCTTCCACTACCCTGCGATAATCTTCCTTTTGTAAATACTGGTATGCCTCCGCAAAAAACGACATGAGCTGTGCATTGTCATAAAGCATTTTTTCAAAGTGGGGAATTTCCCAGCGGTCGTCCACACTGTATCGGTAAAATCCTCCCCCCAAATGATCGTAAATACCTCCTGCGCACAAATTATCAGCGGTAACCTGCACTGCCAGCAAGGCCCGGTTCCGGGAAGTGTAGTAATGATGAAGCATCAGATACTGCAACAACACGGGCATCGGAAATTTTGGAGCCCCTGCCCTGCCACCGCGCTCATAATCCCAGATGCTGTCAATCTTGCCAAACACTTCTTCCGCACTCGTGTAGGACGATACGGTGCCGGAAGGCGCAACTACATCCAATACCTGTATGCCGCGCGTGATTTGTGCGGCGCGTTCTTTCAACGCATCCGGATCTTTCTCCCACTGTTGCGCAAAATATTGCAATACCTGAATCCACTGTTGCTTGGGGAAATACGTACCTGCATAGACCGGTCTGCCATCTGGCAATGCAATGGCATTCAGCGGCCAACCACCCCGCCCCGTCATTAACTGACAAGCATCCATATACACTGCATCCACATCGGGGCGCTCTTCCCTATCCACCTTAACACTCACATAATATTTGTTCATAATATGTGCTACCTCTTCATCTTCAAACGACTCGCGTTCCATCACATGACACCAGTGGCATGCCGAGTAACCGATAGATATTACCATAAGCCTGTTAAGTGCTTGTGCATATTCCAATGTGTCACGATTCCACGCGCGCCAATGCACCGGATTGCGTGCATGCTGCAACAGATACGGGCTGGTCTCTAAGTGAAGTAGATTTGCAGACATGTAGCTTTCAATGCGTGAGTGTGTAACATTTAGCCCTTTGGGTTAATCTACTAATGTGGCCCTAAACGTAACAAAATATAGTATACAAAATAACGAAATAAAATCGTATGCATTAGCAGTAAGGGTGTTTCGAAAAATCGTTGCGACATGTCCCGCAAAAGGTCTTTTGCTATGCATCTGCGGCAAAAGCGGTCCGTACATTGCGTTTACATGTTAAGGATTTGCTCAGCGGCTTTTTTGGTATCCACTTTGCGAATTATACGTTCAATTACTCCTTTCTCATCAATGAGATACGTGATGCGGTGCATGCCTTCGTATTTTTTGCCGTAGAGAACTTTTTCGCCCCATGCTCCGTAGCTTTCTGCTAAGCGGTGGTCTTCGTCTTGCAACAGGGCGAAGGGCAGTGAGTATTTATCGGCAAATTTTTTGTGGCTGGCTTCTCCCTGAGGACTCACTCCTACAATTTCATATCCCTTGGCGCGGAGCTCATCGTAGTGATCGCGAAAGCTGCACGCCTCGGCAGTACAACCGGGCGTATCGTCTTTGGGATAGAAATACAACACCAACTTTCTGCCTTTAAAATCCTTCAGGGAAACTTTTTTGCCATGTTGATCCTTGGCAGTAAATGCCGGGGCTTTATCCCCTTCTTTCAGTTCAGCCATTGTTTTTTCTTTAAAAACACGTTCCGAAAATACTTGTTTACTGTCAATAGTAAAAAACAAACTCTGCAGAGGATTTGTTTTTTCGTTCATCGCTTACCACCAGTTTGAGCACGTGTCGCCCGCTGCTGAGTGCGCTCTCCGGGTAATACATGATTCTGTGCGTTTTAGCATCGTAATCGGCAACTACCCAGGTGCCGTCCAGATACACGTCAAAATCTGCTATACCGCTTAAGTTGTCTGTAACGCTGAAGGTGATTTTTTTATAGTTGCGAAGATTTTTGCCCGCCAGATTTGCCGGTGTAATAATTTTCGGGGGGGTAGTATCCAGGCGCACCTGAAAAGCGCCCAACTCGCGGGTACGTGCGGCAAGCCACCCCCCTTCGTAATTACCACCCGTGCAGTTGTCATTTACCACCAGCACGGCCTTGTCACTAAGTGTTGCGGGAACACGGTCAGGTTTTACCCATACTTTGCACCAATCATACAAATGGCGGTCATCCGTACCAAACAGATGTATGCCCGACAGGGCAAGTGTGTCCTTAGCAGGTAAATAAGAATACGAGAGCAACATGCGGTCAAATACATTTTCGGCAGGTACCTGTATGCGAAATTTTTCGTTAGCGAATTCATTGAGTGCATGTACATCAAACACGGTCATGTTTGCCTGCGGGCGGGCTTTGAAAATCGTGGCTGTGGGGTCGTACTGTAAACTGAGTTTTATCTGCGATACATTGCCATTGAAATCTGTAATTTCCACATAAAGGTTGTGCGGTTTGCCATCGCTTAAATCAACTGCACCTGCGTTAATGACATCGGTGTAAATACCGCATCGGTTACCGGGTTCCACATAGCATTTGTGGTAACTTTTGCGCCCTTCTTTCTGAAATATCGGATAATCAATGTGTGAGAACACATATCGTTTTTCGGGAAATGTGAGTTTATCAAACCGGGCATTGTAGAGCATGCGGTCTCCGTCAAAAAGCGTGAGGTTGTAGATGCCCATGTGTGCGTCGGTCTGGTTCATCAAATCATACGTGTGTACCGATAGCGCCACTTGCCGCGCATTGCATTTAATTAAAGAGGACGATGTAACGTACACACCGTTACGAAGTGTAGTTTTGGTACGGTAACCCTCTGCAGTGTATCGTTGCGCATCCATGGCGTACAGTTTAAGCATACCCACCACGGGTTTCAAATCATCTTTTACGCGATATCCGAAAAGCAACGGGTTGTACACGTTTTCGAACGTGTCGCGTATTTCAAAATGAAGATGAGGTCCGCCGCTTCCGCCGGTATTACCGCTGAGGGCTATGGTGTCCCCTTTGCGGACGGTAATTTCGTACGGCACAAGTTGAAAGTCAACGGCAAAACTTTCATTGCGGTATTGCTCGGCACGCAATCGCTGTTGTATGTCATCCCGGAACGTCAACAAATGTGCATATACGGTTACATATCCGTTTGCATGAGTGATATACAACGCATTTCCGTAACCTGCACCGCTCACATTGATGCGCGAGATGTAACCATCTGCCGCCGCAAGCACCGGAAATCCCTCGCGCTGATTCGTACGGAAGTCAACGCCTGTATGAAAATGCGACCGGCGTGGCTCGCCAAAACATCCTGCCAGCGTCAATTCAGACATACCTAACACGGGTCCGAAATAATTTTGTGAGGCAAGCTCCTCAGGAGAAGGCAACCCGGCGCTTTGTTGCATGCCCGAGCCAGACACCTTGACTCCCCGCAAATGCACACCCACATGCAAACCTGCTGAGATGAGAAAGCGGTAGAGCATCGCTCCGGCTACTAACAGCAAAATGCCTACTAAGAATTTTACAATACGAGGGCGATGCATGGTTATGTGTAACATTCGCAATATTACTTTACAAACGGTAATTGGGCTTGAGCAACTTGCGTTTGTAAAACGTATTAATAATTTTTACGACCTGCCTGGGGTCATCTGTAACGTGGTACAGTTTTAAGTCCTCTGGGTTAATGTTTCTTTCGCGATGCAGCATCACTTTTTCAATCCACTCAAACAAGCCGCTCCAGTAATCGGAACCCATGAATATCAGGGGTACGGGGTCCACTTTTTTGGTTTGTACGAGTGTGAGCGTTTCAAACACCTCATCCATAGTGCCAAAGCCGCCGGGCATAAACACAAAGGCCTGTGCGTATCGGATAAACATTACTTTGCGCGCGAAGAAATATTTAAATATGAGAAGTTTATCGGTGTCAATGTAATCGTTCCAGTCCTGCTCAAATTCCAGTTCAATATGCAAGCCCACCGAAATACCTTTTCCTTCCTTAGCGCCTTTGTTGCCCGCCTCCATAATGCCGGGCCCGCCGCCGGTGATAATACCAAAGCCCTCGCGGGCCAGTAAACGGGCAGTTTCAACCGCCATCTGGTAATAACGTGTACCGGGTTTTGTGCGCGCGCTGCCAAAGATAGAAATGCAAGGACCGAATTTTTCCATTTTCTCAAATCCGTCCACGAACTCGCTCATGATTTTAAACATGCGCCAGCTTGAGTCAGCTTTAAGCTCGCTCCAGTTTTTGCGTCTGGTGTTCATAGTGTGTTATTTTTTTGAGAGTAAATACAAACCCGTGAATGTGATAAAGCCATTTATCGGCAACAACTCCAGCCCGAATTGGTAACCGCCCAGCATGTTTAGTCGCCACTTTTCGTACGCCGCGATAAAAGCAGGCGCCTTGCCGCCAAGTAACCAGTCACTGCTGAAAGGCATGGTCAGCAATATGCAAATCACTACCGAGATCACACACACCCAGGGCACGTAACGCTCATCAGTTTTGCGTTTTGTAAACATGCCGAAAGTAAACAAGCCGAGCAGCGGGCCGTATGTGTAACCGGCAATCTTCAATATAGTGGAAATTACCGATGCTTCCAATGCTATGCGATAGTACAAAATGAGCGCGATGAATAAAGCCGTGATGCTCAGGTGAACTGCCTTGCGGATTTTCTGTTGCTTCGCTGCGCTCCATTCGCTGCGCCCGCGGATGCCGAGAATATCTATACAAAACGATGAGGTAAGCGCGGTAAGGGCGCCATCCGCGCTGGGAAACAGCGCGCTCACCAGACCTACAATAAAAATTAATGATGCCACAGGGGGCAAGTATTGCAGCGCTACCACCGCAAAGGTTTCATCACTCCTGGCGGGCACCGGTATCCCGTAATGCGATATGTACAGGTAGAGTGCAGCGCCCAAAATCAGGAACAATATGTTCACGATTACAACAATCACTGAAAAAAGCAGCATGTTTTTACGGCTCTCCGCCAGCGTGCGCACCGAAATATTTTTCTGCATCATCTCCTGGTCCATACCCGTCATGGCGATGGTTATAAAAGCGCCACCTATGATTTGTTTTAGAAAATAATTACCTGCCAAAAAGTTATCGGTCTGGAAAATTTTTGTATAACCTCGCTCGGTAGCGAGTTGCAACAAATCCGACACTGGCAAACGGATGCTGTCATAAATGAGGACAATCGTAAGCAACAGGGCGAGTATCATCCCTGTGGTCTGAAGTGTATCGGTCCATACGATGGTCTTTACGCCTCCCTGAAAGGTGTAGAGCAGTATCATGAGCATGATCGCGAGTACCGAAACAACAAAGGGAATTTGGAGGGCATCCAGCAAAAAATGCTGCAGCACAATGAGCACCAGGTAAATGCGAATGCTCGCCCCCAGCGTGCGCGAAAGCAAAAAAAATGCAGCGCCGGTTTTGTACGATTTTTCTCCCAGGCGGCTCTGCAAGTATGTATATATGGAAGTTAAATTTAATCTGTAATAAAGGGGTAACAAGAGATATGCTACAGCCAGATAACCCAAAAAATATCCTATGACTACCTGCAGGTAAGCAAAACCCTTCTGCTGTACTTCACCGGGTACACTCATAAATGTGACTCCGCTGAGCGAAGTGCCTATCATGCCGTAAGCTACGAGCAGCCAGTTGCTTTTTTTCTTGCCGATAAAAAATGTTTCGTTGTCGGCTCCGCGCGAAGTGTAAAAGGCAATGCCGAGCAACAAGGCAAAATATCCCAATACAAATAATAGTATGAGTAATGGCGACACGCAGGCAAAGTTTTGCGCCAAATTAACGGGTATGCTTTACTGCGCGGGGCACTTTTCCAGCGCTTCCATGGCAAATGGCAATTAAAAAGGACAATAAAAATCCCCGCCGGCATTAAGCGGCGGGGATGGTGAGGTGAATTTTTACTTAAATGTGATTTTCATTTCTACGCGGCGGTTGCGCTGACGGCCCTCGGGCGTATCGTTTGTCGCTATGGGGCGGCTTTCACCATAGCCGAATGCATCCAGCTTGCTGCCGTCAACACCGCGTTTGATGAGGTAGTTCTTCACGGCATTGGCACGTTTCTGTGATAGGATCAGATTGCTCGCATCACTGCCCACATTATCGGTATGGCCTTCTATCAACAAACCATAGTTGGGTTTTGTCTTGAGCAATTCAGCCAGCGAATTGAGCGAAGCATAGGACTTGGGTCGAATGATGTCTTTACCGGTTTCAAACTCAAGATTCTCAAAAGCATACTGCACAATATCCAATTCCTTCTTCTCAAGTTTCGGACAACCCTTGTTTTCGGGCACGCCAAACACGGTGGGGCATTCATCATCCTTATCCAGTACTCCATCGCCATCGCGGTCGGGGTACGGGCAGCCGTTGTTCTCGCGCGGTCCTTTTTCGCGGATACATTTATCTTCATTGTCATACAAACCGTCAACATCGGTGTCGGGGCAGCCGGCATGTGCGGGATCGCCCGGCGTTTCGGGACAATCGTCTTTACGGTCTGTTACTCCATCTCCATCGCGGTCGGGGCAGCCCTTGAGCGCCACCACACCGCTGTCTTGCGGACACTCATCGTCTTTATCGGGCACGCCATCGTTATCCGTATCGGGACAACCGTAGAATCGCTCTATGCCTTTCACGTACATACAACTGTCATCCGGGTCGGCTATTCCGTCACCATCGGCATCGGGGCATCCTCTCAACTCGGCAATACCGGGTAATTCCGGGCAACGGTCTAAGTCATCCACAATTCCATCGTTGTCTTTATCAGGGCATCCTTTTGTGATGCATGGGCCTTTGGCTTTTTTACACTCATCCTTGCGGTTGCTAACACCGTCTTTGTCGCGGTCGCGCACCTTGCGGTACGGGATAGGTATTTTGAGCGCAACGTGCACATCCGTGTTATAAATATGTTTTTTGGCAAACAGACCGAGGATATCCTGCGTGCCCACAATGATAGGCCCCAACCGCAAGGTTGCGCCCCAGTTGATGTTGTTCATCACATCATAACTCAAAGGAAGATATAAGCCAAACCAGGCATGGTCGTATTTGGGGGTTAAGGTGACAGTAGTAAGATGATGTACCATGTTGCGTTTCGGTGAAAGATTGGGCGCAACGGTGGTATTCAGGTTTACTCCGAAACCGTGGCCTGCATGGTAATCAACAAACATATTGAATCGCGTGGGCAACCACATGGTGAAATATTCTTTTGTGTTCAGGCGTACAAATCGCGCCATAATCGTATCATCTAAACTCTGCAAACCATCCGTGAATTTTGCCCCGCCTACATCCCAATTTTGGATATCAGCGTTGAAACTACCGCTGTATTGACCGCTTTTGAAACGCACTCCTCCAATGTCAATAACCGAAAAGCCGGCAGCCAATTTGTACCGGTTGCGTTGGAACAACCACCGGTCTTCACAGTCCATCTGGTATTTGTATTTTTCTTTGTCAGGACGCCACTCGTATATCACACCCAGATCACCCGCAAACGACGGCCTCCCGAAAGTAAAACGGAAATAATCTCTGATGCTGTTTTCCACGTTGTTGAAGTCATACCCGCTTGAGGTAACAGCTCCCTGGGAGTAATTGTATTCTGCTTTTGTCTGAAAAATACTGAGCGTATCGTAATTTTCCCACCGGTAATTGATGTCTTTTACATACATATACCCCCCCAAAAGACCCTGAATCAGTTTGAGTGTACCGCCTACTTTCAGAAAATGTGCATCTTTATCCAATACCACACGGCTGTATGTAATACCGTAATCTACCCACCCCATGGCTTTGAGCGAAATGTGCTTGTCCTGCAGATCTACCTTACGGAAAGGCGAGATGGAATCGGCCTTGTACCCCAGTCCGTGGTATGAAATGCGCACGAGCTTTTCATGTACATTGTCCACGTTTGCTGTCAGGTTGCTGTGATAGGTTAAGGCAAGCGCATTTTTATTTTTCTTTTTGCCAAACGAAAACATAAATGAAAGGGGCAGTTGCGACTGCAACCCCACGTAACCCGATTTGTCGCGACCGTTTACGCGCTCCCGAAGGTATTTATCCTGAAATTGCGGGTCTGTAAACAACGAATTATCATACAGGGTACGTCTATCTAAACCCACGTAGTTGTTGGATGCATTAAAACCGAAGTTCAATATATTGATGTCAGCCACAAAGCGATTGTCGGCAATGGCGGGGTTGTAATTAACATTTGTGACACCGCCAAACGGACTGCTGCGCAACCCCTGAAAAAATTGCGCACTTGAGTTAAATACAACAGAAACGAATAAAGTAATAAGCGAAAACTTGAATTTCATACAGTCAATTTTAAACAAGTAATCAGTTTGGAAACCATGAACAATCTTTGTGCCATTCTTTAGGTACAGAGAAGTACTGTGGCCACAAATATATTTTTTTGTAATGCATGAGTCATCGGAGATTTTACCAACACTTGCGGAAAATGAGTATTTGTGAATAAGTTTACAATACATCACAGAGGCAAAAACCCTCATCGGTTCTTACGCCATACAACTTATGCTGGCGGCTACCATTTACCGAAGCTCACAATGAATTGTATGGCTTGTAAGTAATAGAGTTAACAACAGTTGATAGGAAATGTTTATGCGAATAATGTAGCATGTCCGAATATTTGCTTCTTGCAGATGGCGATTTTGCACCCTCCATAGCCTTACACTATTTGAAACCTAACTGCTTGCCGTCTGCCTCGGCAACTTTGTTTATAAATTCCCTGAATTGCTCGTATTCTGATGGAAGCACTACATCTTTTTTGAATTTGAAAGAGCGCTCAGCCCGCAGTTTGCCCGGAGTAGGAACAGAGTATGTAAGCGTATAGTCGGCAGCAGCACAACTTAATGTAACATTCTTAGGTAACTCAGCCAACGCTTTTCCCTGTGGCAGAACTACATTCATCACTTCGCGACACAATTCATCAGCCCTCCAGTGCCATAATACAAGGGGGTACTCTCGCTTTTCCTGGGAGAGAAAATCAAGCGAACGGATACCTTCGCTCCAGGGTAAGCGGAAAATTTTTATTCCTATCACATCCGTAAGCTCATTTTTTACGGTGATGGAATAGTTATAGTTAACACTATCGCTAAGTGTTTTAAGGTCCGCAAACGAGAGGGAATTGAGTTTTGTTGGGTTTGAAAAATCTGAGCTGACGGCCTGCAGCAAACTCTTCTCTTGTTTATCTTTGCCTATATCCGCATAATCAGTGCGCATTTGTGCTGCCAAGGCACCGGTTTTGACGGTTTTTCGTTGAATGAGCATATCGTTATTTTCGAAGCGCACCTCCGTTTCGCGAAGTATTTGGTTCGGTACGCGATTGGCGTTGTTGAGTTTGTAGAGTTTTTCACCGGGGGCATCGCCCTCGCGCGGAATAAACAGGGCGTTGGCGTTGATGTCAGTTATCGGGAGTGATGCAAACGAAAGGCGCTGGTCGGTGAGTTCGATATAGTATGTTTTGCCGCCGGCGCTTAATTGCGCTATGCAGTGGTTGAAGTCAATACTTGGCAGCACCAGGTGCTCGTCACCGTTATCGCGGGTATCCACGAGCAGAAGATTGGCCTTTAGCCCCGCCTCTTTACACATGGCTACAAAAAGAGTCGCCACGTCTTTGCAATCGCCCAACCTGGTGGTGAGCGTGCGCGATGCTTTTTGCGGAATGATGGGACCGTGCATAAACGGCACATTGCTGTAGCTGACATTTTGCTCTATGTAATCGTAAATCATCCGCGCCTTTTGTAACTCGCTGAGGTTTGATTTGTCTTTAAATAATTCGCTTACCGCTTCTTTGATTACAAAGTCAGTTTTGGCTAAGGTGGACGACAGATCGGAGTACCAATTGCTTACAAACTTCCAGTCGGGCAGTGTCGTGATGTGGAGCACCGCGCCTATATCGGCCAGGGTGCTCATGTACGGCTCGGGCGAGATGGCGGGCTGTTGGTTCATTTCCCACACATATAATTTCATGTCTTCAACATCACTTACCGTGCTCTTCACTTTATCGGCACGGAGCAATTTGTGCTGAAACCGGATGTTTTCAGGTATCAGCAAGCTGTAGCGCGCTATCAGCGATGGAAACTCGTAGTTAAAGTTGAATTCCTCCCAAAAGTGCTGGGCTAATTTACCCGTGTTGTAGTTTTCGATACGATACGACAAATGGATGGCATCTCCTGTTTCTAAGTTGGTAAACACTATGTAGTTTTCGTCTTTTTCGGCTTGTATTTTGTTGCCATCTTTTTTGAGTACCTCGGCTTTGTCAATTATCAGGCGCTGGCGGTGCTGGTTAAATCCGATGGAGTATTCCTTCCATATATCAATTCCCGCCTGGTTTAAAACCTTAACCAATAACTCCACCCGCTCTTCGGTAGCGCCTTCGGGATATACCACGCGTTGCACTTCATGCAGCAATACAATGCTGTTGTCATCGGGGTATTCGCTACTGCCGGGTGATTTTTTGTACAATTCATACACATCGGTCTTTTCAAAATTTTCAAAAAGCGCCTTTTTGCCCTCTAACTTTCGCAACTGCCTGCGCGCTTCGTAGTTGGTAGGCATATAGTAAATAGCTTTTTGGAAGCATTTTTTGGCTTCGTCATCGCTACCCATGGCTTGTTTAATCTTGCCGATTTTGAACCAGTAACTACCGATATAGGGGGCGAACTCCAGTTGTTTCTCTGCCCACTTTAAGGCGTTTTTATAATCGCGCTCGTTGTAGTAAAGATCAGCCAGGTCACCGTAATATGCTATGGCATACGGGAGGTTTTCAATGCGCTGCTGATAAAGTTTATATCCTTCGTTGTTTTTGCCGAGCTTGAAGTAATTATCTGCCAGTGTAACCAAAACCTTATCGCTGTAGTTACGGCTGAGGAATTCCTGGAGTATTTTGTTGGCGTTGTTGAGGTCTTTGCTCGAGCTGGTTTCTATCTTGTAATTCAGCGCCATGAGGTCATAGTTATCGGGATATTTCGCAAAGAGTTCTTTGGCTGCAGTTACTAACTTGTCGTAGCGTTTGCGAAGAACCAGGATGTTCAAATCCTGCAGATCGGTGTATTCACTTTTACCGTAGAGCTTTTTAATTTTTTCAAGCAGGTTTTCTGCCTCGTCAATGTCTTCGCGTTCTTTAGCTTCATCATACAACGCTTTTAGTGCATATATACTCTCGGGGTCTTCGGTTTTAATTTTTTCGTGTTCCCGGGTTAAATCCGTCACGTTTTTATCGCGGGCAAAGGCCTCTATCAGCATACGCCCCACTAAGGTGCTGCGCGGCGCCAGCTCGCGTGCTTTTTTGAGTACTTTGCGCGCTTCGTATGCTTTATCATTACGCATATAAACCTGTGCCAACACCAGATAGTGGGTGATGTTGTTTGGCTCCTGTTTAATTTTATTTTCAAAGTATTCTTCGGCAAAGAGGGGGTATGTATTAACGGTGTACTCTTCGGCCTTAGGATAGGGCTGATATTCGGGTTTTACGGTAAGCCCTTTGATGGGGTTGCCATCTTTATCGGTGATACGTAGCAGGAAGTTGGCGTTGTTTGTCTCGCTCTCTCCGATTTGCACAAGGATGCGGTTGTAGCCCTGTTTCAGTTTAGCGTTGTTGATGTATATGTCCATATCACAATTGCGCTCGTCCGGTATGTTTGTAATCAGTTTATCATTTACCCAAACTTTGAGTGAACCACTGGTGCCGGTGCGGATAAAGACATCCTGGTCGGTTGGGCTTTGCACGAATGTTTGCGCGTACATGATGGAATTGCCTATAATCATGTAGTATTCGAAGTCAAACCAACGATCCATACGAAAGTGGGGCGGACGATACCATCGGATATCTGCATTCACTTTGTTCTTGAATACCGCATCGGGTTTCGGATTGGCAAGCGCACCAAAATCCTTATTAAATCCGCTGCCGGAGGTATTATCAAATGTACCGAGGATTTGCCATTGCTCAATGGAACCAATCTTGCTGAACATTTCTTCAGATTGTTTGAAGTCGCCTATGGAGAAGTAATGCTTGCCGAGCGCCGCGTACGACATAGCGCGTATAGTGTTGTTAGTTTTGGGATCGTCAACAAGTTGTCGTAACAACACCAATTGTTCCTTTTCCATTTTTGATTCCCCCTCAAAGAGCGCCGGGGTGTTCCACATGCCATAGAGATACGGGTAGGGTTGCTCACTGAGCCGTATAAACTCCCGAAAAGCCGCCTGGCTGCTCTTGCTGTCGTCCTGGTTCCAATGCCAGAGAGAAAGGGCCAGGTACGCCTGGGACTTGGTAGAGTTGTCTTTGGTTGCCTGCTCAAAAAGTTGCCGGGCTTCTTCGCGCTTGTTTTCGTTAAATGCTTTCCAGCCGGCCGATAATTTGTCTTGTGCTGCTGCAAAAAGTTGAATGAATGCCAGCACGAGGAAGATCGTTGTGCGTTTGTTCATATTGTAATTTTTTTAAGTGTGTAATTCATACGCACCGGCGCAGAATTACACCCGGTAACAGCCGCATATTTGAATTTTTTTTTCAAAGGTCATAATTTTAAACGCAGATTATGTAAGTTAATTGTATCCGATGAACACCTGCTTTTTTTTACCCTACTTACCGGCAGTATCCTGGATGGTTGCTTATGCTCAAACAGCAGATGCCGTAATAGAGGCATGCGAAAATTTTCAGAAATCAACACCCCGCAACCGCACCCGGATAGCTACCGCCTCCGGGCCGCTCCTGCTCAGCATACCGCTGGCAGAGGGACGCGATAAGCACAGACCCTATACTGCTGTGCGCATATCATACTCCGAAAACTGGCAAGTGAAACACTGGCGCAGCATCACATCGGCATACCAAAGCGCTGCCTACTTTGCCCACTACGCGCCGCAGATTGAACCCTTTTACAAAGAAAAATATGAATTTCTTTTTGAATATAATTTAGCACTCTTGCAGAAATTACTCCAGTTGCTGCACTTAAATATTCCCCCTGTTTTGACCAATAACTACCTGAAAGGGGCTTACACCTGCGATTACCGTTCCGGAGAGCCGGCTATTTCGCTGCCGCGCTATCCTCAGGTATTTGAAGAGCGCATCGGTTTTCAGCCGGGGGTGAGTGTGATTGACCTCCTCTTTAACCAGGGGCCAGATGCAGCCCGTTACCTGCTACGCACCGCTTCCGTTTGTACTATCTGAGACAAAATTTTGTACAATGTACGCAAAAAAAACTCCCCGTCAGATAACTGACGGGGAATGTATGAAGTTTATTTGGTTCACCATCGCTGCGCAGCAATGTATTCACTCAGTTCTTCTCTACTGCATTGAAATGTGAGTTCATTGTGTAGCAGGTAATAATGCTGCGGGTCGAGAGTGCGGGGGTACAACATTTTGGCAACTTCAAGCCGTGATTGCTCAAAGCTAAAGAGATTCATCAATTGAGCTACCTGGGCAGATGTAAAATAGTGGTAGTACGCTGCCTGGCGCAAAATATTCAGCCGTTGGTCTTCAAATGCAGCGTTTCGTATTGTGTGCCGCAACACCGCAAAATCGCGGTTGTTTATTGGGAATACCTGCCCGGGCTGCATGGTTTGACAATCATGCGGCATACAGGACATCGGCCAGTAGTACGCTCCGGCATAAACCGGCGCGGGAAAACCTACAGGTCTCTCATCATCTACACACAGTTGACCTGTGCCATAAAGCACTGTGGCAAATGTTTCGGTATTGGGCGAAATGTCCACATAGCCGCTGTAGGTCAAATCCATTTGACCTTGCCGGCTTGCCGGCTTAGCCGCATACACCTGTATAAAGTGACGGCCCGGGGGTATGTTAATTATGGTGGAAAGGGTTTGCGGGGCATCTACACGGATACCACTTATTACTGCGCTGAAGGGTGCGCGGTGATTCATGCGCAGGTGCAGAATGCCCTGCCCCGGCTGAAAAGTGAGGCGGGCAAAAACAATGTATGAAATGACCATTAATGCAGCAAGCACAATCATTTTGCGCAGGAAATCTGCGATAATGGTGCGGTAGTTTGCCTGACGGTAAACGGCAGATAAGCTTCTCATAACCCTCCTCCTTTTTAATTTGGTTAACGATTGATTTTGCAGTTATGACATAAAACCCGCGGGGGATGTTTAAACGCGGGTTGTTAATAATGGTAAAAACACCTTGTGGCGGTGAATCTTTTTTACATCCCAAAAAACGAAAGTTATTCGTAACATTGCAATAATGATTAAGGCAGACACCATTCGCAGAATACAGGATGAAGCGCGCGTGGAGGATATAGTGGGAGAGTTTGTCACGCTCAAAAAGCGCGGGGCAAACCTCGTGGGGTTGTGCCCGTTTCATAACGAGAAAACGCCTTCGTTTTACGTAAGCCCTGCCAAAAATATATACAAGTGTTTCGGTTGCAGCAAAGCCGGCGGTCCGGTGCAGTTTCTGATGGATTACCAGCAGATGAGTTATCCGGAAGCCCTGCGTTACATCGCCAAAAAGTACGGTATAGAAGTTGAGGAGGCGAAGCTGAGCGATGAGGAAAAGCTACGCGAACAGGAGCAGCACCAACTTACTGAGAGCATTCTGATTGCCAATACGGCTGCTCAAAAGTTCTATACCGACTTCATGCTGCACCACGAAGACGGCAAAATCGGACTGGCGTATTTCAGAGAACGCGGGTTTCATACGGCCACGATTGAGAAGTTTCAACTGGGTTATGCTCCCGATGAACCCGATGCTTTTACCCGCTATGCCCTGCAGAAAGGTTTTCAGCTTGAAATACTAAAAAAAGCGGGACTCACCTCTGCAAAAGAAAACAGCAAACTCGACTTTTTCAGAAACAGGGTGATGTTCCCGATACACAATCTTACGGGTAAGGTAGTGGCTTTTGGCGGGCGCATCATGGTGAAAGATGAAAAGTCGCCTAAATACATCAACACGCCGGAGAGCGATGTGTACGTGAAAAGCAAAATCCTGTATGGACTTTATTTTTCTAAAAACGAGATCAGAAAACGGGACGAGTGCTTACTGGTAGAGGGTTATACAGATGTAATTTCACTGCACCAAAACGGAATTGAAAATGTGGTTGCATCCTCGGGCACTTCGCTCACGCAGGAACAAATCCGGCTCATTAAAAGAATTACCAACAACATTACGCTGATATACGATGGCGATGTAGCCGGCGTAAAAGCGGCGCTGCGCGGTACCGACCTGATACTGGAAGAAGGGATGAATGTACGCATCGTAGTATTGCCACATCCTGAAGACCCCGATTCATACATTCGCAAAACCGGCAGCGAAAAATTCTTACAATACATCCGCGAGCACAAGCGCGACCTCATTACGTTTAAGACATCCCTCCTGGCCGATGAGGCGCGCCAGGATCCGATTCGCAAGGCACAACTCATTCGCGAGATTTTGGAATCAATCGCACGCATTCCTGATGCTATTCAACGCTCTGTGTATGTGAAACAATGCAGTGAGCGTTTCGACATGAGCGAGCAGATTTTGATTACCGAGGTCAACAAACTGCGCAGAAAACTGATTAAAGAGTCGGCAGATGCCCGCCGGCAGACAGAGGCAAATATTCCTGTGCAAGATGCGGAAGAGCAGAAGATACTTACAGGTATTCACCACGAGCAGGTGCAGGAATTGCCGAATCGCACAGAAATTCTGGAGCGCGAAGTTATACGTATATTAATGGAGTACGGCACCCGTACCCTGGTGCAGGGTGATACATCTATTACCGTAGCAGAATACGTGTTTGAATCATTTGAAGATAACGATTTGCAAACACCTTATTTGCAAAAAGTGTTTGCATACATACGCAACGAGTGTAAACACGGCAACATTCCGGATGAAAAACATTTTTTGCAGCACGATGACCCCGACATCGCTTCACTGGCAGTAGAGTTGCTCGCTTTCCCTTATTCAGCGAGCGAAAACTGGTGGTACAAATTTCAAATACCCGTACCCGAAAAACAACATGCCTTTGCGCAGGACGTGCAGTCGGTAATCAACCATTACTGGAGACACATTACCACCGAGTCCATCAAAAAAATTAACGAAAAAATTAAAGAAGCAGTTGACAGTGGTAATGAAGAAGTGCTGGCAAATTTGCTTCAGTATCACCGGCTTCTCACACAGCAGAAAAAAGAACTTTCGAAAGGGAGCGGTACCGTGATTTAGATTGCGTAGTTGAGATGATACGAAAATTGCCACAGCGCGGTATGAGCACCGGCAAAACGCAAGAGTTTGCTATTCAAAATCTTTTTCCCGTAGCGATGTATCGTTTGACGCAGGTTTTTTCTTCGTTCAGTCAGAATACGAATTTTAAATGATTGAAGTAGTAGTTCAGTTGCCCTCGTGAAATTTACATTCTTGACTTTTGCTGATTGTTTGGAAAAAGTTAATGTGCTTAGAAAGTATCTGAGTATTAAAACAAACGTCAGAGGTTAATAGCTTATCGGATTGTGGTTGTGTGTGGTTCGCCCGCCACAGGCGGGCGAACCGAGGGGTTGTGTTGAATGTAAGTGATGTGCCATGTAAGCGCGCCCGCGCCCCAGGCAGCTCGCAGAGTAGCTGCTGTAAAGTTTGGTTGAATGAGGATATCGGGGCGCGCGCCAAA
>JANWXI010000041.1 GCA_025057415.1 Chitinophagales bacterium | reverse complement strand
CCCACTGCGAGGGGCTGCACTGTTTAACGATACGGGCTACGCAGCGCAACAGCCGTCAAAAAGGCAACAGAGTTCAGTCAGTTGCTATCTGCTTAACTACAATCACGTCGCTGCCTCAAAACATGCAAAGTACAACCGGGCTTTAATCGTACATTAAAAATAAATATAATGCTTACTTGAATTACTTCCGGATTAAGCCATTGGCAAAACAACTGGCGCCCTGCCGGCTGTGTGCAGGCATTTTGCTTTCACACAATCAAAACTCTTCTACTTCTTGAGTTCGCTTCGCGGTGGTAAAGGGATAAACGCGCTGGTGGTGCGCTTGTAGGCGGCATATTCAGGGTCATCCTCATATTTCCTCTCTAACATCGGCACACCCGAAACCCGCAGCAGCAACCAGGTAATCAACACAGGCGACCACACCGAAACATACCACATGCCCGAGGGAATTGAGATGATAAACATACCCCACCATACCAGCGCCTCGCCAAAGTAATTCGGGTGACGGCTGTACCGCCATAGCCCTCCGGTATAAATTTTTTTGTGTGGGTGCCTTATTGCCTGGCTCTTGAAATCATACATCTGTTTATCGGCAAGGGCTTCAATAAAAAAACCAAATGCCCACAACACTGCGCCGGGCGCCTGTATCCACGCACTCTGCTTGTAGAGCGTAGCGCTGCTGTTGACAATTATCACCGGCGCCAATACTACGAGCATCACAGCGCCCTGCAGCATATACACCTGCCAAAACGAACGCCACACTACGCGCTCGCCCCACTCCTGTCTCCAGCGCGCGTAGCGGAAATCTTCGGGTTTGCCCCAGTTGCGCACCGCCAAATACACCATCAGGCGCATGCCCCAAACCGTAATCAAAAAAGTAACAAACTTCTGATGCACTCTCTCATCGCTGAAAAAAGCGTACGTAACCCACGCCACCAGCGTAAAACCCAACCCCCACCCCACATCGGCTATACCGTTATTGCGCAGCGTAGTACCCACCACAAACAGCAGGCACATAAACCCGAAAACGACAAGAGCGCTGACTGCAAAAGCCGTGAGCATGTTCAAAAAAATTCGTTTATGCTGAGTTTAGTAATGTAATACAAACGGGGTCTTGCAAATAATGCTGTATCTCCAACGCATCACAAACAGGGCATTCTGTTAAATGAACATGCCGGGCGGTTATCATTCTTTTATCGTAAAAATGGTGATTTATATAATGCTCCGTTTCAAAATTATCTTTTGTGGAATTCGTAATGAAATTGCCGAATATGCTGCCAGGTGGCATGTGACTATCGTGGGTATGTGAAATTGCGTTGGTCTCCTCGTCCACATAGTAATAGTAATCATAATTGTGATTATTGTCTGCGTAGGAAGATTTTTTACGGACTATGTAAAATGGCGCCTGCATCTTGTTGTAAAATATAAACGACATGATGCCCCGCTCTGCCCAAAAAGAATATACAATACGCACGGTATCGTTGTCAAACACATTGCAATCTTCTATTTTAAGTATTTGCTTGTTGCCGGGAGCCCCTTGAACTATCTGTACATACGTACTGCACGAAGCCAAAACCATTGAAAGGAAAATCAGGATAAATTGAAATGTTGAATTGAAAAATTTATCTGTGGTTTGCTGCGCCACCATACAACAAAAGTAA
The DNA here is from genome assembly GCA_025057415.1 of Chitinophagales bacterium. Classification (GTDB taxonomy): domain Bacteria; phylum Bacteroidota; class Bacteroidia; order Chitinophagales; family LD1; genus Bog-950. The sequence goes on along the minus strand of JANWXI010000041.1, from coordinate 24,890 downwards.
CAAAATTCTCTGCCTAAATCCTGATAAACAGCGCAGGTAACAGCATTGTCTGATAATTTTTTATATAGCAAACGGGTTTCTACTATGATGTTACATAGTAGCGCCCGCACTATTTGTTACCACGTTTCAAAGCATGATAGCGACATGCAGTAATTTGCCGGATGCATCCGTAAATAAAATTCGCTGAACACTCTCCTGCTGGAACAAAAGTACAACAGATGAATGTTTGTGAATGATGCAGCCGGATGTTTATTCTATTGATAGAGCCATTTTTATCATCAGTATTTTCTTTTACTATCGTAACACAATTATTTCGGGAAAAAACAAAAACATACTAAACTGCGCTTTGTTGGTAATAACAACAGGTGCTCAGGCGTAACTTATGATGCACACATACGATTACATTGTTATCGGCTCGGGCTTCGGGGGTAGCGTGAGCGCCATGCGCTTGGCAGAGAAAGGGTACAGTGTGCTGGTTATAGAGAAAGGAAAGCGCTGGAAAGAAACCGATTTTCCCCGCTCCGACTGGAATTTGCCCAAATATCTTTGGGTGCCCTTGTTGCGTTGGTTCGGTATTCAGAAACTGACGTTTTTCCGCGAAGTGTTCATCATCAGCGGTGTGGGCGTGGGCGGCGGCTCTCTGGTGTATGCCAATACACACATGATGCCCAAAGAGAACTTTTACACCAACAATATCTGGTCACACTTTAAAGATTGGAAGCGCGTGCTGGCGCCATACTTTGAGCGCGCCCGGTTTATGCTTGGCTCCACGCAGTATCTCAAGGACCACGCCGAGGATGAAGTGTTGCGCCAGGTAGCCGAAGAAATGGGGCATGGCAACTCTTACAAAAGCGTTGACGGAGTGGGCGTTTACTTCGGAGACCCGGGCACCGAAACCGACCCGTACTTCCGCGGACTGGGACCCAAGCGTCGGGGATGTATCGAGTGCGCTGCCTGCATGCTGGGTTGCCGGCACGGAGCAAAAAACACATTAGATAAAAACTATCTGTGGTTTGCCGAAAACATGTTTGGCGCCCGCATCGAGGCAGAAACCCTCGTCACAAAAATTGAGTATGCCGAAGGAGAGTATTACGTGCATACGAAATCCTCCACCGCATGGCTCGAGAGCAGAGAGCGCACGTTTAAAGCCAAAGGGCTGGTGGTTTCGGGCGGAGTGCTCGGCACACTCGACCTGCTGCTGAAACAAAAATACACCTACCGCACCCTACCCCTCCTTAGCGATAAACTGGGCGATAACATCCTTACCAACTCCGAAATGCTCAGCGGTATCGGCAATGCCGACCGCAAGCTCAACAACGGCATCGCCATCAGCCGCATATTTTCCCCCGATGAAAACACCAACATTGAAGTATGTAAATTTCCGAATGGCAGCGGGGCAATGATGCACCTTGGTACTTTTGCCGTAGGCGATGGCTCACCGGCCGTGCGCACCGCAAAACTCATCGGCAGTATCTTAAAACGTCCCTTCACCTTTCTCCGCCTCTTGTTTACAAAAGATACCGCGCAGCGCGGCATCATCTTCCTCATCATGCAAACGCTCGAAAACAGCATGCAGCTTAAATTGCGGCGGGGAATATTCGGCACGCGCCTCACCATGATTAACCAAAGCAAACAACCTGTGCCCACGTTTATTCCCGTAGGGCAAGAGGCGCTGTATCGTTATGCAAAAAAAGTAAACGGCATACCCATGAATGCCCTTACCGAAGTAACCCTCGGGCTTGCTTCTACCGCTCACATACTCGGGGGCTGCCCCATGGGGCGCAACCGCGAAGAAGGCGTAGTGGATGATTACTTCCGCGTGCACGGCTACCCCAACATGTACATCCTGGATGGCTCCATCATCCCCTGTAATCTGGGCGTGAACCCCTCGCTTACAATTACTGCCTTAGCCGAGTACGCCATGGACCAAATACCACCCAAACCCGGCACCGATGTGAAAACACTCGCAGAGCGCATGGCAGAGGTCTGACAAACACTTGCTCCCGCGCTATATGCTAACGCTAAAAATTTCATCTTCGCCTCGCAATGAATCACTGGAAGCGCTATACCGTTACAGCCGCCTTGCCTTATGCCAATGGACCCAAACACATCGGGCATCTGGCTGGCGCTTACCTGCCGGCCGATATTTACGTGCGCTACCTGCGCGCTCAAAAACGCGATGTGGTGTTTATTTGCGGCAGCGATGAGCACGGCACCGCCATCACATATCAGGCCATTCTGGAAAACACCACCCCGCGCGCTATCATTGATAAGTACCACGGTTTAATAGAAGATAGCTTCCGCCGCCTCGGTATTTCGTTTGATATCTATCACCGCACCAGTGAACCGCTCCACCACCAAACAGCTCAGGAGTTCTTTCTGGATTTTTATCGTAAAGGTCTGTTTAAAGAAATAGAAGCCGAGCAGTATTACGATGAGGAAAAGCAGGTATTCCTTGCCGACCGGTACATCACGGGCACCTGCCCCAACTGCAGCCACGACCGCGCCTATGGCGACCAGTGCGAAAAATGCGGCAAGTCGCTCTCTCCCTCCGAACTGATAAATCCGCGCAGCACCCTGAGCGGCAAGCCGCCAGTGATGCGAAAAACCAAACACTGGTACCTGCCCCTCAATGAATACGAACCCTGGCTTCGCAACTGGCTGGTGCGCGACCACGCGAGGGACTGGAAACCCAACGTCTATGGCCAAGCCAAAAGCTGGATAGATGCCGGCCTGCAACCCCGCGCCATGACCCGCGACAGCGACTGGGGAGTGAAAGTGCCTCTGCCCGACACCGAAGGCAAGGTGCTGTACGTGTGGTTTGATGCTCCCATCGGGTACATCAGCGCCACCAGGCAATGGGCTATCAATACCGGCAATAACTGGGAACCGTACTGGAAAGACCCCGATACCCGCCTCATTCACTTCGTAGGCAAAGACAATATCGTTTTTCACTGCATCATCTTTCCGGTAATGCTTCACATGCATGGTGATTACATTTTACCCGATAATGTACCTGCAAATGAATTCCTCAATCTCGAGGGCGACAAGATGAGCACCAGCCGGCGCTGGAGCGTAGAGATGCACGAATACTTGCGCGATTTTCCTGATAAAGCCGATGAGCTTCGTTACGTACTCTGCTCGATTGCTCCCGAAACCAAAGACAGCGAGTTTACATGGAAAGATTTTCAAACCCGGGTCAACTCTGAACTGGTAGCCATATTCGGCAATCTGGTAAACCGGGTGATGGTGCTATGTGAAAAATATTTTGAAAACCGTGTGCCGCAGGCAAATTCCTGCAGCGATTTGGAAAACTTCATCACCGCACAGCGCGATAAAATATCCGATGCGCTGGAGAACTTCCGTTTCCGCGAGGCGCTTACCGAAATGATGAACGTAGCGCGGCACGGCAATCAGTTACTATCCGAAAAAGAGCCCTGGAAACTTATCAAAACCGACCGCGAAGCAACGGCAAACGTGCTGTACGACTGCCTGCAGATAGTGGCTAACCTTGGCATTTTGTGTGAACCCTTTTTGCCTTTCACCGCCCGGAAAATTTTTTCAATGCTCAGCTTAGACGAGCGGCATTTTACGTGGAGCGATGCAGGACGCCAGGACTTACTCCGCCCTGGTCATCCGCTCGGCAAAGCATCGTTGCTATATCAGAAGATTGAAGATGCACAAGTAGAAGCACAAATCGCGAAGCTGCGCCATGCCGCCGCGGCTGCATCCGGCTCTGCAAAAGAAAACCACCAAAAAAACATGCCCGAAATTTCGTATGAAACTTTTGCGAAAATGGACCTGCGTGCCGGCACCGTTATCCATGCAGAAAAAGTGGAGAAAGCTGATAAATTATTAAAGCTTACCGTGAACCTCGGCAATGAAACGCGCACTATCGTATCGGGTATTGCCGAGTACTACCGGCCCGAAGAGGTAACCGGCAGGCAGGTATGTGTGGTAACCAATCTTGCCCCGCGCAAAATCAGAGGCATTGAGTCGCGCGGTATGATTTTGATGGCTGAAGCTGAAAACGGCAGATTGGTTTTCGTAGCGCCGGCAGAGACAATTCCGGCAGGCGCGGTAATACGGTGAAAGGCGGCACGTCTGATTATCTCTGTTTAGTCGCGTATGCCCGGCATTTTTGCCCGGCTGATGATAGAAAGGCACAGAAACAAATAAATACCTCTCAAACGCATAACACTTTATGCGTTGGATAAATTATATTAAGTAAAAGTTTAATGCAAAAATCCGGTTCGTTTACTTACCGCGTCCGGTGAGCACTGTCAATACTGTATATATCATAATTTTTATATCCATAAAAATATTCATATTTTCTATGTAAATGATGTCGTATTTGAGGCGCCTGACCATCTCCTCTACGGTGGAGGCGTAGCCGTACTTCACCATACCGAGCGATGTGATACCGGGTTTAACGCGGTAAATGTGGCGGTAATGCGGCGCTACAGCGCTGATTTGGTCGGCAAAGTACTTCCGCTCGGCACGGGGGCCTACGATGCTCATATCCCCTTTGATTACGTTCCAGAACTGCGGCAATTCGTCAATGCGGTATTTGCGCATCCACCTGCCGATGGGCGTAATGCGCGGGTCGTTCTCTACGGTGAGTTGCGGGCCGTTGTTTTCAGCGCCCGGATACATAGAGCGAAATTTATATATGATAAACGGACGGGCATATTGCCCTAGCCGCTCCTGCCGGTAAAAAATATCTCCGCCGTCGGTGCGCTTAATGCGCCACATCACGTAAATCCACAACGGTAACGTAAAGAGAATAGCCGCTGCCGATGCCGCTACATCAAACCAACGCTTGGTAATTCGCTCCCACTCGCTGATAAGCTCCGGGCGTATTTCAATAAACGCCTCTCCGATAACGTGATTCATTTTTACCGTACCGGAGAGGATATCGTACATATCCGGTATGATGCGCAAAGTAAGGTACTTATCTGCCAGGCGGTTGATAATCTGGTTTAGCAAGGGATGTTCGCTGCTTTCGATGGCGATGATTACTTCTTCTGTATCGGGAATTTGTGCAATAATGTCTTCTAACTTGTCTAAGGTGCCCAGCATGGGCAGTTCGCGCGTGAGGGTATTGTCTTCCTTGCCGTTCGTTTCTACGTAGCCCGCAAAGCGCCAGCCGAATTCGCGGGCACTGGTTTTCATTTCTTCGTATATCTCATTGGCGCGTCGGTTACTGCCGATAATAATAGTGGTGAACCCGTCTTTGCCGGTACGCAGGCGGTGCTTGGCATAAGTAAGCCAGGCGAGACGTTGTAACCCGGTGAACGTAAAATGCAGAAAGAACAGTACAAAAAACGTGAGGTAGTAATCCTTGAAGGAGCGTATGTAGTCATCCAGCAGGAAAGTAAAGAACAGAACAATAGCGCCAAATAAACTCACCAGTGCAGTTTTACCTAATTCCTGCAGGCGCGATTTTTTGAAAATATCCGTATAGGTACCTGTGATATAATGAAGCACGAGCCACAACAAAGGCACTACGAACACTGCGGCAATAAATTTATGATCGCTGAACGGGAGGGTGAGATCAAACGCTTGTTGCTCAATGGTTGACTTTCTGAATAAAAACAACCCATACCAACTGGCAGCGGCAGCCAAAGCATCGCCTGCCGCGTATCCATAGATATATCTTCTGCGTTGCTTCATGCTCCGCCTCAGTAATACACAATTTTGATATTATCCAAATACACATGGCCGCCCGCGGTGTTGTGGGCGGGCTTGAGCGCTTCAAAAAACAAATTGAACTCCTTGTAGCCCTGTACATTCATGGAGTTAATGCTCTCGGAGAGCTTTACGTAAAGTTTATTCCATGTATTGCGCGGGTTTACAAACAATACACGGTTGGTTACTACGGTGCCATTCCCCTTTGCATAATAGCCCACCCAAAACGGTACATTGTTTTTGTGGTCAAGCTCCAGCCACACTTCGCTGCCCGTCGGAAACGAATACGTAAACACCTGCGAGGCGAGTACGTTGGAGTCGGTAGGCGAAACGGAAATGACACCACAGGGCGGATAAGGCGCCTGCGCTGCGCTGTCGAAAAAGCTCGTAGTGTTCATGGCGGAGGTGTAGTCATTGACCAACGTAAAATCTTCGCACCGAAACGCAAACCGCGCCAGGGGCTTGTAGCGAAACACCGGCACGCGGTTATACACTTTGGTACGCTCGGCCTGCAAGGTGAAGGTGTCGGTATCGTAAAACGGATACACAACACGTACCCCTGCCTGTCCGCTCTGTTTCACCCCGGCGCTGATAACCATGCGTACTTCGTTTTCTTCCAGTACGGGAAAATAGGCGGGCAACTCATAGGCGCCCAGATTGGTGGCGTTCGCCTCAACCCATACATCGCTTATCAGGTGCGAGCTTACGCCTTGCGAGTCGCCTGCCGTAACCAACAGTACGCTGTCAATGCGCAGGTAAAACGGTACGCCCTCGTTGGGCATGGGCTTGCAACCATAAAGAGCAGCCAGCGCCAGGGGTAGAGTGACTATGCAAATCTTCACGGGCTGTATAACGTATTTTCGTGAAAGAGATTGCAAACGTATGCGAAATATGTGGAAATCACACAGCCGTTGTGTGTCATTCCCTTGCGGACAGCGTACCGCGTCAGGTGTGGAACAAAATAATTCAGGTCTTGCACAGCTTTTTATTACATTGGCTGCGCATCTGCATAAAACTATATGCAAACGCATATTTATGCGTTGTTATACTTATATAAAACTTAACTAATATGTCAAACAAAGAGAGCTGGGGCACGCGCGTAGGGCTGATACTCGCCATGGCGGGTAACGCGGTAGGGTTAGGAAATTTTTTGCGCTTTCCGGTACAAGCCATCAAAAACGGCGGCGGTGCATTCATCATTCCATACCTGGTGTGTTTTTTATTGATGGGAATACCCCTGTTGTTGATAGAGTGGAGCATTGGCAGGTACGGAGGTAAACGCGGTCATCACGCCACGCCTTTCATTCTGGGCAGCATGCACCGGAGTAAGATATGGATGTACCTTGGTGTGTTTGGTATTTTCACCAATCTGGGCGTTGCCGCATACTATTGTTATATAGAGAGCTGGACACTGGCATACATCTACCACTCGCTGGCAGGCACTTTTTCCGGTAAAAACCCCGAACAGGTAGCGTCGGTTTTCGGGGAATACGTTTCGCTAAAAAATTATGTACCGATAGTTTTCTGGATTATCTGTTTGCTGATAAACACGTACATACTTTCGCGGGGATTAAGTGGTGGTGTAGAAGCGGCAGCTAAAGTGGGTATGCCCTTGTTGTTGGTGTTCGGTGCATTTTTGGCTATACGGGGTGTAACCCTTAAAGCCGGTTCCCACGGAGCAGTGTGGGATGGCACAGTGGGATTAAATTTTTTGTGGACGCCCGACTTTACGACCATCTGGTCACCCAAGGTGTGGCTCGCTGCCGCCGGGCAAATATTTTTTACGCTGAGCGTGGGGCTGGGTTCTATCCAATGCTATGCCTCATACGTAAAATCAAAAGACGACATCGCTCTAAATGCCATGAGCGCCGGCTGGATGAACGAATTTGTAGAGGTTGTGCTCGGCAGCTCTATCCTCATTCCTATCAGCATAGGATATCTGGGTGTGGAGAGGGTAGTGGAGCTTACACAGTCGGGCGGGTTGGGGCTTGGTTTTAAAACATTGCCCTACTTATTTCAGCAGTGGGGGCCGGTGCTCGCTGCGCTGGCGGGTGTCATGTGGTTTGGTTTATTATTCTTTGCCGGCATCACTTCATCGCTGGCCATGGGTACACCCTGGATGGGTTTCATGCAGGATGAGTTTGACTGGAGCAGAGAAAAAGGCGCCTGGACGTTCGGGGTGCTGGTGTTACTGCTCGGGTTGCCTTGCGTGATATTTTTCAACGAAGGCGTATTTGATGAATTTGACTACTGGGCTGGTACTGTCTCTCTTGTGATACTGGCGCTTGCCGAAGTGGTGCTCTTTGCCTGGGTGTTTGGCATTGAAAAAGGATGGCGCGAAATAAACGAGGGGGCTGATATCCGTATTCCTTCCGCTTACAAATACATCATTAAGTACATCACGCCTTTGTTACTGGGGGCAGTATTCATCGGTTCTTTACCTAATATTTATGCTACCCTCATGCACACTGAAACTAAAGAAAAAATCCGTTACATACAGAACCCCAACGCCTTGAAGGAAGAAATTGCATCGCTGCAGGCATCTCTGGCTACCTTAGACAGTGTAACCGTCTATCAACTTCCCCTGGCAAAACTGCAGTCCCTGCCCGATAAACAGGAAAACACCATCCTTACGCTTCGCAACCAATTAGCGCTCTACCAAAACATTACAGCTCCCGGTTTCGATGCGCAGCGCGAGATAGCCGCCCTGAAAAAATCTATCGCGTTCAAAAACATCTCTCGTGCTCTGCTGGTGCTGCTGTTTGCGGGCATATCGTACCTGGTGTATCGGGCTTATCAAAAACGTGTCGTGAGTGGTGAAACGCTCTAACTTGGAATTGAATAAATATAAAAAATTTTAAATATGTCATTTTCAGCCAAAGTAATGATGATAGCCGCTCAGCTCACGGTTACCGTGTTTACGGCGTATTTCTTTTTTCGGGTACTCTTAGCCGATAAACGCAAAGAGCCCGACAGCTACGCTGAAAACGACCAGGAAGTGTGAAGTAGGAATTTGTTTGTTAGGTTTGGGCCGTGCGTGGCGATACCATAAAAATCATTGAATGTCCGCGCGATGCCATGCAGGGCATACGCACCCATATCCCTACATCGGTAAAGGTGGCATACATCAACAAATTGCTGCGCGTAGGGTATCATTCCATTGACTTTGGCAGTTTTGTAAATCCTGAGATAATACCGCAAATGGCCGATACAGCGCGGGTAGTGCAGGAGTTAGACCTCAGCCATACATCTACCCATCTGATTGCCATCGTTGCCAATGAGCGTGGCGCCAAAGACGCCTGCGTATTTCCGCAAATACGATACCTGGGTTTTCCGTTTTCAGTATCCGAAACTTTTCAGCGTAAAAATGCCAACAGTACTATTCCCGAAGCCGTTGAACGGGTCAAAAAAATTCTGGAACTGGTGCACCAGCATCAGAAAGAATTAATCATTTACATCAGCATGGGCTTCGGCAATCCCTATGGCGATCCGTACAGCCCGCAAATTGTAGAGAAATGGGTAGGAGAACTGTCGCAACTTGGCATCGGTATCTTTATGCTGAGCGACACGGTGGGCGTAGCCGAGCCAAACATCATCCGGTATCTTTTCCGTACACTCACCGCATCATTCCCGCAGCTGGAGATAGGGGCTCACCTGCACACGGCTCCGCATAACTGGCGCGTAAAAATCGAAGCGGCTTATGAAAACGGATGCCGCCGCTTTGACGCAGCCATACGCGGATACGGGGGCTGCCCTATGGCTAAAGACGAACTACTCGGAAACATGCCTACCGAAAACCTGCTGAACTACTTTTTGCCCGAGCAACTCAGCCCGCAGTTCAACATGGACGCTTTTGAAGACGCCCTCCGCGAGTCGCTGCACGTATTCCCGCCTCAACGATGACCTATGGCGCGCATCATGGCTTTTGATTACGGAGAGAAACGCACCGGTATTGCAGTGTCAGATCCATTGCAAATGATTGCCGTGTCACTCGCTACGGTGACCACCGATGCCGTACTCGATTTTGTAAAAAAATACTGTGCTGCCGAAAACGTAGAGGCCTTTGTGGTGGGTGTGCCGCACAACAATGTTCAGCGCGATAATCCGGTGGCGCGCGAGGTAGAAAAATTCATCGCTGCCCTTCAGCGTTCATTCCCCGATAAACCCGTGCATCGCATTGACGAAAGATTTACCTCCTCCATCGCCCGTCAAACTGTACTGCAAAGCGGCATCCGCAAAAAAGAACGCCGCCGCAAAGAACATTTAGATGTAATTGCCGCCAACCTGATATTGCAAACCTATTTGGAAAAAAAATCAGGGAGATGAAGCGCTTTTGCAGCGCCGGACATTAAAGATAAAATGCGTGGTAACTGATACGATATTGCGCGAAAAGTACGTGCCGTTTTCGTTCAACTGATACCAGTAAATATAACCGGCCTCCCAAATCATCCATTTATTTACCTGAAAGGCGAGGGATGCCATAATCCGGTTGTGGTCAAATATGTTTATGACAATGTCCCTGCCGGCATTGATAAAAATTTCGTTGCCGATTTTGCCATTCAGTGAACGGTGTTCGCTGATTTTCCAAATAGGGATATTCGCCATCAGCCGGTAACGAAACCTGAAATTAGAAAAGGCAAAACCTCCGGTAAGCGTTGTACGCAGTGTATCGGTGTTATGGAAAAACCTCGCTTCCGCTCTGAAACGATGTTCCAGCGAAAAGGAAGAGAATTCGTTTCGTAAGATGGCTTCTAAGTGGGGACGCAATTCTGGCACGATGAGTTTGTGAGCAGCCCTCGGGTTGTTGGGGCTTGAGCCAAACACCGAAAATCCCACAGCAAAGTCAGTGTTGTAACGGGTAGTGTGATAGCGAAAATGAGTGCGGAAAAACATCTGATGCTGCGCCCAGGGCTGCATAAAAATCCGATTACCGAAATCGGATTGCCAGCTCCAGCGGGGATGAAAACGCACACTGAGCCAACCGGTGTACCAGGCAAGTGACTGACGGGTAACATCTTTGGCTCCCATCATACTGCCGGCTAAACAGGCAAGTACCAGTGTAAAGGTGATTTTTTTCAATATCCGGTTTTGGGCGGCAAGGTAGCAAGGAAATTTGCGGGGTGAAAATCTCTGTTTTCATATTAGTAACAAATACAATACAACCGTTTTAGGTTCACGCGCGCCTTAGCTAGAAATTTACTCCGACCAGAAAAACGGCACGCTGATACAGTCGCACGGTATGTCGGTAATTCAACGGATTAACGGAGTACCACCAGGTAGTTTCACTTTGCCCTCTTTTGTATGCTGCAGTGATGTGTACCGAAGCGCGCGATGCCGAATAAATTCGCAAGCCCAGACCTGCCTGTACATAATAGCCGCCTTTGTTTCGTTAAATAAAATCGGTGAATCGCCCCGCCGCAAACATCACCTGGGCATCAACACCGGGATGCGTTACCTGTTCGGAAAATAGCTCCGACTTATGAGAAGTAAATGGTTTAACTTGGTTCGTACCTTTTAGCGTGTAGGGTAAGAGGCCACCTCTACCAAAAATTTCTCCTCGCTTACTTCAAGTTCTTCGGCTGCTTTTTTAGATACTTTGATGAGGGTTTCCTGCGCGTAATCCAGCGGGGTTGTTTGGCCTATTACTTTCAGGAATATTGTTTTTTTGTTCATCAGATTTGTTACGCGGATGATTGACCCTGTCTCCGCACCGCTGTACAAAGCTAAATACGGATTGCCTGTGGTATAATCGCTTAATTGCCGGGCAAAACCTCTTGTCTTTTTCATCTTGTAGTGTTGTGCATATCCTTCAAAAATAACCGGATAGTCGGACGTTTGGCTGGTGGATATGCGCGGTTTTTCATCGCTTGAAGATGCCATTGCATTTTCAGTGCTGATGACCTCTGTGGGTACTTGTTGAGCGGGGAGTGTATGGCGTTTTTCCTCTCTTTCACGAACATCGGGGTTTACGGGTATTTGTGCGTTTTGCCGGGTCGCCTGCGCTTTTTCAATACTGATGATGAGGGATTGCCCCACCCGAATGTTCGGCTCTTTCATATCGTTCGTTTGCATAACGTCATCGGGGCTTACTCCATAACTTCGGGCGATGCTGTAAACCGTTTCACCCGGCTGTACTACGTGTACCATACCCACGCGGGGCTTGTCATCATGCGTAGCAGAAAGGGCGATATTTTCCATTTTCTGAACGGGGATCAACAGTGTTTGCCCAAGGCGGAGTTGCGATTTGGGGGTGAGCTTGTTTGCGGCAGCAATCTTATCAACCGGCAACTGGTACAAACGTGAGAGCTCATATAGGGTTTCCCCCTTCTTTACCACATGCTTCATCATCTGCGCTGCGGACTGTAAGTTGAGCGCGACTAATATGCCAAGTGTTAATACATATCTCATGTCTATTGTTTATTTTCGGCTTGCAATAACTATGCAAACTTATCTCAACTCAATCCGCTTCATGTATTGGATGCGGTTTTTTTTCACAACCGCGGCCAAACTTATGTGCATTATTATGCACACTCATGGGCAATCCGGCATTGTTTACCGCTACGAAATGCACGATGAAATCAGCCCCTCAATGACACGTCTTACACGCAAAGCGATTGAGGAAGCCGAGAAAAGGAAGGCGGCATATATTATGATTGACTTAGATACGTACGGAGGAATTGTAACCGATGCCGATGATATTCGAACAGCGCTGTTGAAAACCAAAATTCCCACCATCGTGTTTATCCGCAACAATGCAGCCAGCGCAGGAGCGCTAATCTCCATTGCGTGTGACTCCATATACATGCGGCCGGGCGCAACCATAGGAGCAGCAAGCGTAGTAGATCAGACGGGCGAACTGGCGCCAGAGAAATATCAAAGTTATATGCGCAAAAAAATGCGCGCCACTGCCGAAGAAACCGGCCGCCGCCCCGATATTGCCGAAGGTATGACCGATGAAAGTTTGGTCATTGACTCCATAAAGCAGGCAGGTAAAATCATCACCTTCTCTGCGCAGGAAGCGATAAAATACGGTTACTGCAACGGTGTGGTGGATAATCCTGAAGACATACTTCCCAAACTATCCGGTGGCCCATACGTTATCACTGACCACGTGATAACCTCGGTTGAGAAAATTATTCTGTGGCTGGTAAGTCCTGCCGTGTCGGGTATTTTGCTGCTTCTGATTTTTGGCGGAATTTATTTTGAATTTAAAACCCCCGGTACTTTCATCCCGCTAGGCGTAGCCGTAGCAGCTGCCATATTGTATTTCGCGCCCCTCTATTTAGAAGGACTTGCAGCAAACTGGGAAATTGTGCTGTTTGTCGTTGGTATCATTTTGTTGTTGGTAGAGATATTTCTATTGCCCGGGTTTGGTGTGGCAGGCGCTTTGGGCATCACATTCACACTGACCGGGTTGACGCTCGCGCTGGTGCGCAACATTGACCTTGACTTTACATTTGTTTCATCCAGAGCGCTCGCTATGGCTTTTTTCCTGGTCATCACGGGCATGACGCTGCCCCTCGCGCTTCTGCTGCTATTTGGCAAACGTATTTTTTCTTCGGCTTTATTCAGTAAAATAAGTGTACAGGCCAGCATGCAAAAAGATGCGGGTTTCACAATAAAAGACAACTCGCTCAGCCGCTACGTAGGGCAAATAGCCGTATGCGCCACCGACCTGCGCCCCGCCGGAAAAATTCTGATTGATGGTGAGCGGTTCGATGCTGTGGCTGATGGCGCGTTTCTTGTAAAAGGCACGCGTGTAAAGGTGATACGCTTGCGAGGGAACAACCTTATAGTGGATGTGCTGCAAGAGAATTAGACAATAACCTGCAGTGATGCTAACTGTGTTATTTCAAATGCCCGAAACCGCCTCGGCTGTATCAAGTTCGGGCACAGATTGTTCATGATGTTTTGCGCGCTGTTTTACCCGTTCAAATTCTGCCGTGTATTCGGGGTGATTAGTGCCGAAAATTCTGTCCCATATATTAAAGTAGAGGCCGTAGTTACATTGCACGCATTTGTGGTGCATGTTGTGATGAACGGACGTGTTGCTCCAACGCGAAATGGGTCCGGTCGTAAAGCCGGATGGGAACAACTCAAACCCGAGGTGCCCCAGCACGTTCATACCTGTTTGAAACAAGACCCACGATAAAATAGCCAAAGGGTGCAGCGGGATAAGGAATACCATCAGCGGCAGTATGCCCACCTCTATGAGCGCTTCGATAGGATGAAAGGCAAACGCAGCCCACGGAGTGGGGTTGGTACTTAGGTGGTGAACTTTGTGTACGTAAGGATAGATAACCTTCCAGTGCATAATACGGTGCGTAATGTAAAAATAGAGGTCGTGCATAAAAATGAACGCTGCTACCGAAAAGATAAAGTACCCTACGCTGTGATCGCTGAAACGCGTGTAAATTTTGGTGTAACCGTGCATGCGGAGCCAATAAATTCCATAACCTACCAGCGTAAAAACCAACAACGATAAAAACGAGTACTTAATTTCCCGAAGAATATGCGGGTGGTTCGGATATTTTTGTTGGATCTTGAGTTTAAACAGCTCCCGCTTTTTCCATACGTAAAAAATCAGATACAATGAGCCGGCAAACAACAGATAACGAAATGATAAAACACCATAAGTTTTGAGCAGGCGTAAGACAACTTCTTCCATATTACTATGGGTATAGGGTGTTTGACGAAGATACTACATGAATATTGTATCAGCTTACCATAAGGTAATGTCGCGGGATCGCCCGCGGTATGTTACGGTAGCAGTTTTATCGCATGCCTTGTCGCCAAAGGTGTCGTAGTTTAACTGCAGCGATTTACCGCCCGAGGTAATTTTTAATTCGCCTGCTACAAAAGTTGACATACAACCTATTGATAGTTTCTTGAGCAGCGGAGAAATCGTTTCAACCGTGAACGACTCACCGTTTACATTTGTACCGGAAGCTGAGCCGGTTATTTCGTACTCATCATTGAGCCAACCGGGGCCGGCATCTTTTACGAGCGTAACCGTGCGTTGTGACTGCCAGCTAACGGTGCCGTTTTCGCGTTGCAGCGTGGCATCATTTACGGTTACCTGATAGGATTTTTCACTGGTTCTGGTGATGGTTTTAGTACCGGTCACTTTGTACATTTTGCTTCCATTTCCCACATAATACTCATTGGCTGAGGGAACGGAAATCACCAACACGCATCCGGGCTCTTTCCATCGCCTGTCCATCATCACACGTACAATCCCTGCACGGTAGCGTCCGTCTCTACATAGAGTACCCTTAGGAGTATTATCGCCCAAAGGCCCGAAATTAATGGTAAAGTCAACCCCATCTCCATCGCTGAATAACGAGTCGGTAAACGAAACCACAGCCCCGCTTGGCAAAATGTAATCATCGGTTTTGGCTGTGCGCGTGTCAGTAGCGACAAAATCGGATACCGCATCGTATAGTGATGAAAATTCATTTTCAATTTGAGCGTTGTCTTCGGCAGATTGAATGTTTTCGCGCAATTCTTTACGACAGGCGACAAGCATCGCCAGCATGAAAACTACATATACGGTGTTCTTTTTCATCAGGTATTATTTTTAGCGAATAAAATTAGTGCAATATTTCAATTTCATCAGACGTTCCGTTTCTCCGAAAGTTTAATGGAAGGGGCGGCTGCGTTGTGCAAGGGGATGTTCTTTTATGAGAGCGTAAATTTGTAGGGGTAAGATGCATCCGCACATTCCATAATATATGTATGGACCACCGTGCAAAAAACATGGAACAACAACGCAGATGTATAAAATTCTACTTTCGCAGCCGATGTATTTGGTAGCCCCTGTAAGTATTTTGGGTATTGACCTGGCTTTTATCCTCTTTGCTATTACGCTGGCAGGGGTAGCGTTGCTGCATCACCGAACACTTGAGGTGTCGCTGGCCGGACTGGGAGCGGTGCTGGCGTACAAGTTACTTTGCACCGATTTTAACCTGCCGCATCATTTGTTGCACGAGGGGAAAGAGATGCTGAACCTTTTTGCCCTGCTGTTGGGCTTTGCTGTGCTGGCCGACCACTTTGAACATTCGGGAGTGCCCGCCAAATTACCGCATTACTTACCGGATGATTGGAAGGGCGGGTTTGTATTGCTGGCGCTCACGTTTGTGCTGTCGGCTTTTCTTGACAACATCGCGGCTACCATGATTGCGGGAGGCATTGCACACGTTGTGTTTAAGAAAAAACTACACGTGGGTTACCTGGCGGCTATTGTAGCGGCAGCTAACGCCGGCGGTAGCGGCAGTGTATTGGGCGATACCACCACCACCATGATGTGGATTGACGGAGTGCCTGCAGGCAGTGTGATTAATGCATACGTAGCGGCTGTGCCTGCCCTGCTTATTTCGGGAGTGGTGGCTTCGTTGCAGCAGCACCGTTACCATCCCATCATGAAAGAAGAAATTTACAGTGCTAAAATCAGCGTGCGCAGGTTAGTTGTGTCGTTTATGATTTTAAGTGGCGCCGTAGCCACAAATGTGGCTTTTGATTTTCCTGCCCTCGGGGTGTGGCTGGCAATTTTCATGGGCTCGTTTGTCATCACTACGCACTGGCGCGTGGTGCGCCGTGCCTTGCCGGGCTCTTTGTTTTTACTGGCTCTGGTGATGAGCGCTAGCATGATGCCCGTTGAGCAACTGCCGCCGGCTTCGTGGCATAATACCCTGGGGCTGGGTTTTTTGAGCAGTGTATTTGACAATATCCCCCTTACCAAGCTAGCGCTTAAACAAGGTGGTTACGACTGGGGTATGCTCGCCTTCACTGTAGGATACGGGGGCAGCATGATGTGGTTTGGCAGCAGCGCCGGAGTAGCGCTCAGCAATATGTACGCTGAAATTAAATCAGTACCGGCATGGTTGCGGCATGGATGGCACGTATGGTTAGCTTACGTATTGTCTTCTTTTATTTTTCTGTTGGTGTGTGGATGGAATCCGCAACCACCTCACCGCTGACTCGCAACGGAAAATTTTCATGTCACTATCTAATCTGCACTATCAGAACTATAGTTAACGGTAGCAGCAAGGAAATGACGTAAATGCAATATCAAAGTAATCAATGCGGCGCATTGGCAGTAATGAACACTTCAAACTCCACGTTGTCGTAAATAGCTTTATCAGCCAGCGAGGGAAACACTGTCCCCGATTTATACGTGATGTTCCACTTGGTGCGGTCAATGCTGATTTTGGCTGCGGCTTTAACCTGTCTGGGCGCAATTTCAAACAAAGCCGGGAATTGCACCGGCTGGGTAATACCTTTGATGGTAAGGTTGCCGCTTACCTGGTAATTTGGCTCTCCGGGCTTGGATTCGGGTATGCGACTAATTGAGGTTAATGCCAATGATGCCGTAGGGAATTTTTTAACACTGAAAAAATCGTCATCTTTAAGGTGTTCTACCAGGTCGCTGTTCTTCTTTTCATCTTTAATATCGGCACAGGTGATGGTGGTCATGTCAATTTCAAAACGGCCGCCAACCGGAGTGCCATGATTCATTATCAGTACCCCGCTTTTGATTTTCACGTATCCGTCGTGTTGCCCGGTGACTTTCTTACCAATCCAGTGCAGTGACGATGCGGCTGTGTCCACCACAAAACTTTCAGTGTGTTTGGCAGCCGCCAGCGCTGCTATGCAAAGGGTAGCAGCCCAATACTTTAACACGCGATGCATAGTTGTATTTTGTAACAAATATAGCAAAGGGGCGGTATTGTGAGTCATGCCTGGTCGCTTTTTTTCAAACCGAGCTTCTTTCCCAATTCAATCATCAACTGAAAGGCCTCATCATAGTCGTTGCGGATTTTACCGTCCAGTATGGCGTCTTTAATCTCTTCTTTAATAACCCCCACTTCCTTGCCGGGTTTTATGCCGAAGTACTGCATGATGATTTCACCGGTTATAGGGGGTTGAAAATTTCGGATGCGGTCTTTTTCTTCCACTTCTTTAAGCCGCTCGCGCACCTGTTCAAACTTAATAAGGTAGCGCTTCACTTTTTCACGGTTTTTGGAAGTGATGTCAGCTTCGCACAGTGAGAGTAAACTCTCCAGGTCATCACCGGCTTCAAACAGCAACCTGCGCAGCGCGCTGTCGGTAATTTCTTCTTTGGTGAGCGCTATGGGGCGCAGATGTAAGTACACCAATTTGCGTACAAAGCGCATCTCCTGCCCCATGGGTAATTTCATGCGCGCAAAAATCTTAGGCACCATTTTGCTGCCAAGTATCTCGTGGCTGTGAAACGTCCACCCGATGCCTTCCACAAATTTTTTGGTTTGTGGCTTGGCGATATCATGCAACAGCGCTGCCCAACGCAACCATAAATCCTGGCTCACCTTAGTGATATTATCTAATACCTGCAAGGTGTGATAAAAATTGTCTTTGTGTCCTTTGCCTTCGTAATTCTCAACACCCTTTAGCGCCTGCAGTTCCGGAAAGATGATTCGTAAAAGCCCGCTTTCTTCCAGCAACAAAAACCCCGAGCTGGGTTTAGGCGCCAGAATAATCTTGTTCAGCTCATCGGTGATGCGTTCCTGCGAAACTATCTGTATGCGCTCGCGGTTTCGTTTAATGGCTTCAAAAGTTTCGGGATGAATGGTAAAGCCCAGTTGTGTGGCGAAGCGAATGGCGCGCATCATGCGCAGCGGGTCATCGCTGAACGTGAGGTCGGGATTGAGGGGTGTACGGATGATTTTCTTTTCCAAATCGCCCAAACCGCCAAAAGGGTCTATCAGTTGCCCGTATGATGCAGAGTTAAGCGATACTGCCAGCGCGTTGATGGTGAAATCGCGTCGGTTTTGGTCGTCACGCAGCGTGCCGTTTTCTACGATGGGCTTACGCGAATGGCGCATGTACGACTCTTTGCGGGCGCCAACAAATTCGAGGTCTAACCCCTCCCAACGAAACTGTGCAGTACCGAAGTTTTTAAAATAATTGACCTGTAAATCCTGATGGATGAGTGATGCCGTCAGGCGGGCCAACTCCATGCCGTGTTGCTGATGAGCGCTGGCGGGGGCTACTGTTACAAAGTCAATATCCTTGCAAGGGCGACCCAACAGTTGATCGCGTACGTATCCGCCAACTACGTACACATCTATCCCCAACCGTGCGGCCGCCTGCGACACGTGCAAAAAGATAGGATGCGAAAGATCTATGGCCACGGCCTTCATCACACAAAATTAGCACAGTGCGAAAAAGAAAAATCCCCGCTTGCGCAGGGATTGCTCGCTGGTACCGCGTAGGGGAATCGAACCCCTATTACCTCCGTGAAAGGGAGGCGTACTAACCGTTATACGAACGCGGCATGCTGCATAAGCGGGCGCAAACTTATATGATTTTTTTCACTTTTAAAACTTTGTGTCGCAAAAGGCGTTAATTTGCAGGCGTATGGATACTCCCGTTAAAAATGTAATACGCGCATCGCGCGGTACTTCGCTGCAATGCAAGGGGTGGGTTCAGGAAGCCGCCCTCCGCATGCTCTGTAACAATTTAGACCCCGATGTAGCCGAACGCCCCGATGAACTTATCGTTTATGGCGGGTTGGGCAAAGCTGCCCGTAACTGGGATGCATTTTATAAAATTACTGAACTGCTCCGCAAATTAGAAGATGACGAAACCCTACTGATTCAAAGCGGAAAACCCGTGGGTGTGTTGCGCTCTCATAAAGACGCTCCGCGCGTGCTCATCGCCAACTCTAACCTTGTGGGGCGCTGGGCTACCTGGGAGCACTTCCGCGAACTTGACAAAAAGGGACTTATCATGTATGGGCAGATGACTGCCGGCAGCTGGATATACATCGGCAGTCAGGGGATTGTTCAGGGTACTTATGAAACATTTCTCTCCTTAGCCAATCAACACTTTGGCGGAACACTTAAAGGCACCCTCAACGTTACTGCCGGCCTTGGCGGCATGGGTGGTGCGCAGCCCCTTGCCATCACCATGAACGAGGGTGTTTGCCTCGCAGCCGAAATGGAGGAATGGCGAATCAAAAAACGGATAGAAACCCGCTACCTCGATAAATACACGCATCATATTGACGAAGCCATTGACCTGGCGCTCGAAGCAAAACAAAAACGCGAAGCTGTTTCTATAGCTGTGTGCTGCAACATCGTAGATTTACTGCAGCGACTCATTGACCGCAACATCACACCCGATACGCTTACCGACCAAACCTCCGCACACGATGAACTGAATGGTTACTTTCCCGAAGGGCTGAGCGTTGAGCAGGCAAAAGCTCTGCGCGATGCCAACCCCGATGAATACTGCCATCGTTCGCTCGATACCATGGCGAAACACGTGCGCCAGATGCTTGAACTCCAACGACGCGGGGCTATTACTTTTGATTACGGAAACAACCTGCGCGGCCAGGCAAAAGACAAACGCGGCGTGCACAATGCTTTTGACTTTCCCGGATTTGTGCCTGCATACATCCGCCCGCTTTTCTGCGAAGGAAAGGGACCCTTCCGTTTTGTAGCGCTCAGTGGCGACCCGCGCGATATTGCCGTATGCGATGAAAAACTCAAACAACTGTTCCCCGAAAACAAAGGGCTGATTCGCTGGCTCAATATGGCAAAAGAGAAAATTGCGTTTCAGGGTCTGCCCGCCCGCATTTGCTGGCTCGGCATGGGCGAGCGGGAAATTGCCGGCATCGCCTTTAACGAACTTGTGCGCACCGGAGAGGTAAGCGCTCCCATCGTAATTGGTCGCGACCACTTAGACACCGGCAGTGTGGCATCTCCCAATCGCGAAACAGAAGGCATGCTCGATGGCTCTGATGCCATAGCCGACTGGCCTATCCTGAATGCACTCATCAACACAGCCGGCGGAGCCAGCTGGGTATCGCTGCATCATGGCGGTGGTGTAGGCATGGGATACTCCATACATGCCGGCATGGTTATCGTAGCAGATGGCACTCCTGATGCGGAGCGGCGGCTCAGGCGCGTACTACACAACGACCCGGCCCTGGGCGTAATCCGCCATGCCGATGCGGGGTACGAAATTGCCAAAGCTACCAGTCGCAAATTCGGTTTAGATGTGTAAGTCCTTCGCAGGGGTTTCCATACACCGGCATCCCTGGTGTTTTTAGCGCGAAAGCATCATGCTCTTTTTCTTGTACAAGTCGCGAAACCACGGGTCGTAGAGGTCTTTGATAAAACGGATGGCCTCTCCGGTGCTCTTCATTTCGGGACCCAACTCGCGGCTCACATTCGGAAACTTATCAAAACTGAATACCGGCTCTTTCACAGCATAGCCGATAAGGCGCTTGTAGTAGGTGAAGTCCTTTATTTTGTTTACGCCCAACATCACCTTGGTAGCATAATTCAGATAGGGGATTCCGTACGCCTTGCAGATAAACGGCGTTGTGCGCGAAGCGCGCGGGTTGGCTTCTATCACATACACCTTTTCGTCTTTGATGGCAAATTGCACGTTCAGCAGACCGCGGATGTTCAATGCACGCGCAATGCGCCGGGTATAGTCGCGCATTTCGTGTTGCACTTTTTCGCTGAGGTTGTACGGCGGCAGTACTGCGTTGCTGTCGCCACTGTGTATGCCCGCCGGCTCCACGTGCTCCATCGTACCCATAATTTCAACCTGCTCACCATCGTAAATGGCATCAATTTCGGCCTCCTCGGCACGGTCCAAAAAGTGGTCTATCAAAATGTTGTTATCCGGGAAAAACTTCAATATGCTCACCACGCTCCTGGTTAGCTCTTCATCGTTGATAACTATGCGCATGCGTTGCCCGCCCAGTACGTAACTCGGGCGTACCAGCACCGGATACCCTACACGATGCGCCACCTCCAGCGCCTCTTCGGCATTGCGCGCGGCTCCGTAATCGGGGTATGGTATGTCGAGTTCTTTCAACAGGTTGCTGAAACGCTCCCTGTCTTCGGCAATGTCTAACGACTCATAAGGTGTACCGATAATGCGAATGCCCTTCTCGTGAAGGTTCTTCGCAAGCTTGAGCGCAGTTTGCCCGCCCAATTGCACAATTACACCCTCGGGTTTTTCGTGCTCAATCAACTCGCGCAGGTGCTCCCAGAATACCGGCTCAAAGTACAGCTTGTCTGCAATGTCAGGGTCGGTTGATACGGTCTCCGGATTACAGTTGACCATAATGGCTTCATACCCGCACTCTCTGATGGCAAGCACCCCGTGCACACAGCAATAATCAAACTCTATCCCTTGCCCGATACGGTTAGGCCCGCTGCCGAGTACGATGATTTTCTTCTTTTCTGATACGTTTGACTCGTTGCTGAGTAAACTGCTTTTTGCTTTTACCTCAGCCCTGTCATCAGATACAGCAGCGTATTCATGGGCTGTCTTTTCAAAACTGCTGTAGTAATACGGCGTGAGCGCCTCAAATTCCGCAGCGCATGTATCTACTAATTTGTAAACCCTGCGAACGTTCAACTGCCGGGTACGGTATTCGTAAACTTCGTCTTCAGTAGTCCTGGTCAGATACGCAATCTGTAAATCGCTGTAACCCTTCTCTTTGAGCATCTGCATTTCATCAGCCGTAATGCTGTGCAGCTCTCGTTTTCGATACGTACGCTCCACCTCCACCAGCTCTTGTATCTGTTGCAAAAACCACGGGTCTATTTTCGTAATGTCGTGTATTGTTTTGAGCGGCACCCCGAGTTTCAGCGCATCGTACAGGCGAAAGATGCGATCCCACGATGCGTCTTTCAATCCTTTCAGCATATCATCAGGGCTTTGCCACTGTTTGCCGTCGCTGCCCAAACCGATGCGGTTGTTTTCTAACGATTGACACGCCTTTTGCAACGCCTCCTGAAAACTGCGCCCTATCGCCATCACCTCGCCTACGGCTTTCATCTGCAGCCCGAGTGTTTCATCACAGCCCTGAAACTTGTCAAAGTTCCAGCGGGGTATTTTCACAATCACGTAATCCAAAGCCGGCTCAAAAAATGCCGAAGTGGTTTTTGTTATCTGATTTTTCAGCTCGTCCAGCGTGTAACCGATGGCGAGTTTGGCGGCAATTTTGGCAATGGGGTAACCGGTAGCTTTTGAAGCGAGCGCTGAAGAGCGCGATACGCGCGGATTCATCTCAATAGAGATTATCTCCTCGGTGGCGGCATTTACGGCAAACTGTATGTTACAGCCGCCCGCAAACCCCGGCAAATCGCAAATCATGCGCTTGGCGTAGTTGCGCATGCGCTGATACACGGTATCGCTCAGCGTCATGGCGGGCGCCACGGTGATGGAGTCACCGGTGTGAATCCCCATCGGGTCAAAATTTTCTACCGTGCATATCACTACAAAGTTTCCCGCCTTGTCCTTCATCACTTCCAGCTCAAACTCTTTCCATCCAAAAACCGCCTGCTCCACCAGCACCTCGTGCACCGGTGATGCCTCTAACCCCCGCTTGAGTTTCTCGTCAAACTCCTCTTTGGTGTGTACAAACGAGCCGCCGGTGCCCCCCAGCGTATAGGAAGGCCGTATCACCAGCGGAAAACCTATCTCCTGCGCTGCCTCTTTCCCCTCCAAAAAAGAGTTGCAGATAATTCCTTTGCATACCCCTATACCAAGCTCAATCATCCACCGGCGGAACTTTTCGCGGTCTTCCGTTTTTTCGATCGCCTTGTGGTCTGCGCCCAGCACCTTCACATTGTATTTTTCCCATATCTTTAGTTCGTTCGCTTCCATGTAAAGGTTCAGGGCGGTTTGCCCCCCCATGGTGGGCAACACCGAGTCAATCGCGTTATCGCGCGCCTTTTGTTCTTCCAGTATTTTTACAATACTCTCAATCGTTATCGGCTCCAGATATACGTTGTCTGCCACCACAGGGTCAGTCATAATAGTAGCAGGGTTGCTGTTGAGCAGCGTTACCTGAATTCCCTCTTCGCGTAAGGAGCGGGCGGCCTGCGAGCCGGAATAATCAAATTCACATGCCTGTCCGATGATGATAGGCCCCGAGCCAATGATGAGCGTGTGCCGGATAGAAGGGTCTTTGGGCATGATACGCGCGCCAGATTTTATGTGCCTGACGGTCGGGGTGCGAATATAAGAATGTATCTTTCAGCGCCCGTCCGCTTGTGAATAAATTGAGCATAGAGGGCGCTGCAGTATTCACAACTCTCCTGCGAGAGCCGTTGTTGCAAACACTGCGTGCCGTATGAGTAGATAAATAACGAGGTAAGTCACATGTCTCCATCCAACAAATTGCCCAGGCCCCCCAGTACACTTCCTTCCTCTCTTCTTGAGCCGGTTTGCGGCGCGTATTGTATGATGCGCGATGCGAGCCGCGAAATAGGCAATGTTTGTAACCACACCCGACCGGGACCCCGCAACACCGCATAAAACAACCCTTCTCCGCCAAATATCGTGTTGCGAATACTGCCTACAAATTGTATATCAAAACTAACTTCTTTAGTATAAGCCACCACACAGCCTGTATCAACCTTCAGGATTTCGCCAGCGAGCAAACTCCGCTCTATGATATGACCTCCTGCATGCACAAAAGCCATTCCGTCACCCTCTAATTTTTGCATAATAAAACCCTCACCGCCAAAAATTCCTGTCCCCAATTTCCGTTGCAACTCAATGCCTACCGATACTCCTTTGGCGGCGCACAAAAAAGCATCCTTCTGGCAAATAAACTTACCGCCTAATTCCTGCAAATCAATCGGAACAATTTTGCCCGGATAAGGAGAAGCAAAAGCCACCTTTGCCTTGCCGCCGCCCGTATGCGTAAATGCCGTCATGAATAGATTTTCTCCCGTCAAAAGTCGCTTACCCGCGCCTAAAATTTTATCCATTATACCGCCTGAGCTGGTCCCGTCACCAAAAATTGTCTGCATCTGTACCGAATGATCAGCATACATAAACGCACCCGGCTCCGCTATCACCGTCTCCTGCGGGTCTAACTCTATCTCCACACACTGCATCTCCTCGCCAAATATCCGATAGTCAATGTCGTGATTGCTGCGCATACACAAAGTTTTGCCTCAAAAGTGCAACTCATCTCCCTGCTGCGCAAACTTCCGATTTTAAAAAATCATTAACATCGGTAAAATCTTCATTGCCCCTGCACCGCTCACCCGGGTTCATATTGCGAAAACTAC
Source organism: Chitinophagales bacterium (assembly GCA_025057415.1). Lineage (GTDB taxonomy): Bacteria > Bacteroidota > Bacteroidia > Chitinophagales > LD1 > Bog-950. Next base: position 102 of record JANWXI010000041.1, on the reverse strand, counting down.
ACATATAATAAATATTTTATATTTTTGGGGGTGCCCCCGCTGCCATGCGATGCAAGGCAGCGGGGTCGGGCTGGCTACGGGGTACGCTGTCGCTCCCGCCCC
>JANWXI010000040.1 GCA_025057415.1 Chitinophagales bacterium | reverse complement strand
GTGGTTTACAGGGCTTTGGATGAGTACCAATAACATGAATTCCCCACCTATCTTCAGTTTCTAATGACAATTTTGGGATAAATACTTATCATCGCGCTCCGATAGTAAAGAATTAAGTTATGAGCGTACTGGTCAATAAAAACTCAAGGGTGATAGTACAGGGGTTTACCGGCAAAGAGGGTACTTTCCACGCCTCTCAGATGATTGAGTACGGAACGCAGGTGGTTGGTGGTGTTACACCCGGCAAAGGGGGCGAAAAGCATCTGGACCGACCCGTTTACAACACTGTTTCAGAAGCCCGCAAGGCCACACAGTGCAATGTGAGCATCATATTTGTACCGCCTGCTTTTGCTGCCGATGCGATTATGGAGGCCGCAGATGCCGGTATAGAAGTGGTAGTTTGTATCACAGAGGGTATTCCGGTGCAGGATATGGTGAAAGTAAAGAGTTATCTCAGTGATAAAAACACCCGCCTTATAGGTCCTAACTGTCCGGGTGTAATAACTCCCGATGAAGCAAAGGTGGGCATTATGCCCGGCTTTGTATTCAAGAAAGGCAGGGTGGGCATTGTATCTAAATCAGGTACATTAACATATGAAGCCGCAGACCAGGTGGTGAAAGCCGGCCTGGGAATTTCAACAGCCATTGGCATTGGTGGCGACCCCATCATAGGCACTACCACCAAAGAAGCTGTAGAACTTTTTATGAACGACCCCGAAACCGATGCGATTGTGATGATTGGAGAAATCGGGGGTGGTTTGGAGGCAGAAGCAGCGCGCTGGATTAAAGCCAACGGGAACAAAAAACCGGTGGTGGGTTTTATTGCCGGGCAAACAGCGCCCCCGGGGCGCAGAATGGGTCATGCCGGCGCTATCATTGGCGGCAAAGACGATACAGCCGCCGCTAAAATGGCTATTATGCGCGAGTGTGGTTTGATAGTAGTTGACTCACCGGCAGCCATCGGTGAAACCGTATGTAAAGTATTGCGCAGCGCCAAAACATCCTGACTAACTTAAAACCCCGGCGCTTTCAACTCAGGTTACACCACAAATGCTCTGTTGCGCCCGAGTTTTGTTTATACACACAATTCATACTCCCCGGGTATTGCCGTGTGTCATTTATGGTTAGATTTGTAGCATTTGACAACGTTACTCACGTAATTTATCGTTGATGCGAAAGTATCTTTTATCTATCGGTTGTTTGTGTGGCGTATTGTTGGTTCGCAGTGCCGTACACAACATTACAGTCAGTAATTTTCAGTTCAATCCCGCATCGCTCACCATACAGGCGGGCGATACCGTGGTTTGGAATTGCGTGAGTGGTTGTCACAATGTAAACGGCAGTACTACTGTTTATCCCGCCAACCCGGTGAGTTTTGGTAGCGGCTCTGTGGCTTGTGCGCCGTGGTCGTATATGTTTGTATTTCACACGGCGGGAGTTTACCAGTACCAGTGCGACCCACACGCAACTACCATGACAGGCGCCATTACCGTTAACCTGCCGGTGGTACTACCCAACGTATGGATAAATGAAATACACTACGACAACACCGGCACCGACACGCTGGAAGGGTACGAAATTGCCGGTACAGCCGGGGTAAATCTGAGTTGTTTCAGAGTACACCGTTACTCGGCAGCAGGAGGGGGCATTACCTATGCCATTGATACGTTATCGGGCATTATACCCAATCAGGCATGCGGATACGGAGCTGTGTGGTTTATGAAAGCGCCCATACAAAACGCGGTAGATGGTCTGGTACTGGCGTATGAGCCGCAACTTACGGGATGCGGAGTAAACCATGCCGATACGATTCTGCAACTCCTCTCCTACGAAGGAACATTTACCGCCGGTAGCGGGCGCGCTGCAGGGCTTACGTTTACCAACATCGGAGTAGCAGAGTCGGCCACCACCCCCGTGGGGTATTCGCTGCAACTGGGCGGTGTGGGCAATACCTACCAACAATTCACCTGGCAAGGGGCACAACCCAATACGTATCACGCTGTGAACAACAACCAGTACTTTTGTGGACCTCCGCAGGCATCGTACCGCTTCAACGTATCTTCAAAAACCGTCAGTGAAAGTGATGGCACTGTGTTAGCAGCTTATGTGAAAGCATCCAATGTCGCGCTCAATCCGCAAACGGTACAGGTGAGCATTAAATCGGGCAACGGAAATGCCAGCGACATCAACAACTTTACCACTCAAACATTTACTTTCAACCCGGGCGGAGTTGACTCCTTACCCTTTGTAGTAACCATTACCGATGATGCCATTAACGAAGGCACAGAGCAAATCGTTTTTGTATTGCAAAACCCAAGTCATAATGGTTTGATTGACCCTGATAGTTTACTCACCCTTACCATCCTGGATAACGATGTACCTCCTCCGGTGGTACAATTTCTGACTACATCCTCAATATACTCAGAATCGGCCGGTACCGTTATGATACCGGTTGTTATTTCGAACCCAAATGCAAATGCCACTTCGGTAAGTGTGAGCGTGGTGGGCGGCACAGCACAGCAGGGTGTTGACTACACATACACCCCACAGGTGCTTACCTTTCCGGCAAATTCATCAGCGCCTCAGTACATCAGCGTTACCCTCATTAACGATGCGTTGGTAGAGCAGAATGAATTTTTTTCGCTCACGCTCAACAACCCCACCAACAATGCGCAGGTTGGGCCCAATGCATCGCTGTCGTTTACCATAACGGACGATGACGGCTTGCAAATAGCGCTCTTCCCGGTAACCCAAACGCAATTTGAAAACATCGGCACAGTAAATGTTGCGGTAATTCTTAATAATCCTTCACCGGGCCCGGTGTCGGTACAACTGAAATTTCACGCTCCGCAATCAACCGCTACGCCCGGTCTTGATTTCATTTTTCAGGATACCACCATTTCCTGGGCGCCCAACACATCGGGCGGTCAGGTAATAACCCTGACGGTAATAGACGACAATGCCTATGAATTCACAGAGACCGTTCAATTGCGGCTTACCCAAGCCACCGGCGGCGCTGTACTGACCGACTCTGTGTTCCTGCTTACTATTTTGAATAATGACCCCTTGCCCACCGGCAATTGTGCCAATTTATTTTTCAGCGAGTACGTAGAGGGTACAGGCAACAATAAAGCGCTTGAAATATTCAACCCTACCAATCAATCTGTTGATTTGAGCAATTACCGCATTTTTAAATCAATGAACGGTGGCAGCAGCACATCAACGCTCGCTTTGCAGGGCATATTAGCGCCCAAAAGCGCTTATGTTCTTGCGCACCCAATGGCGGCAAACGCCATAACCTTGCAAGCCGATACGCTAACGGGCTTTTTAGATTTTAACGGCAACGATGCAGTGGCGTTACTTCATTTAAACGATACCATTGACATCATCGGGCAGATTGGCGTTGATCCCGGCGCCGGCTGGCCGGTATCGGGCGGTACTACTGCTGATAACACGCTCGTGCGAAACCGTTACGTGTATGCGGGTGAAAAAAACTGGTTTAACGCCGCATCGCAATGGGAAGCCAAAGGGTTAGACCTTGCCGATTCACTCGGCACACACACCATGGCCACGTGCGGCTCACAACCGCCCGTGCCTCCTACCATCATCAGTATGGTGAATGCTACCCAAACCGTAGCCGAGAAGGATACTACTGTTTATATTATCGTTAAATCGGTAAACCCTTCCTCGCAAAACTCCGTGTTTACCGTGGCGCTTGATTTCGCCCTCAGCACAGCAACGCCGGGTAACAACTCAAACGATTTTCAATTTACCAACAAGGTAATAACGGCATATCCCGGCACTCAATATGATACCTTCCCCATACTTATTTTTGACGATTACCTGATTGAGCAAACCGAGCAGGTGGTGATACGTTTCATTAACCTTGGACCCAATGTAATTAAGGATGCTGACTCGGTGCATACCACTTATATTACCGATAGTGACGTACTGGGGGTTTCGTTTTTAGGTGCATTGCTCAGTTATACAGAAGATGCCGGTACCGTACCCATTAAGGTAATTCGCTCTACAGCCACCAATGACACAATTGTAGTTACAGTTACCAAAGCGCCCGGCAACGCTACGCTGAACAAAGATTATGTGTTTAGTGACACTACGTTGATATTTTACCCCAACAGCCCCGACACCCTGCAAGCGTGGGCTACCATACTGAACGATACCATTATCGAAACAAACGAAGAAGCAAATTTTGACCTGACCATCACAAGCAACAACGCAGTGTATTTTGGCGCCACGGCATTTACACTCAAGATAATTGATGATGACCTTCCTTCAGGGCTTAGTGAATTAGCCGATAATCACAGAATAGTCGTATATCCCAACCCTTTTGACGACAAACTAATCATTCGCTCCCCGATTACTATTCACCAAATTATGTTGACGGACTGCTATGGACGATTGGCATTTGCCTGCGAGCCGATGCACAGTGAATGGACTATCGACACAAAACATTTATCTTCAGGTGCATACCTGATGGCAATTTTTGATGCAGGCGGCTGGCGCCACATGAAAGTAATCAAACAGTGAAATCTTGTACACACTGTTCAGCAAATAAAAATTTGTCGCATAAAAATAATTTGTAAATTGCAAACCTGTGAAAACGATACAGCGAATAGGCATAGCCGGCGCCGGAGCGATGGGACAAGGGATAGCTCAGGTATTTGCTCAATGCGGCTATGAAGTGATACTGTATGACGTAAACAGTACACAACTCAGCAAAGCCAAAGAGAATATTCAAAGTATTCTGCAAAGCGCTGTCAGTAAAGGCAAGATGCGCGAAGATGAAATGCACGCAGCGATGGCGCGTATATCGTTTGTGCCGAATGTTGACGGATTAAAGGGTGATGCGATAATAGAAGCGATTGTTGAGCAATTAGAGCCGAAAAGAGAGTTATTTCAGTTACTTGCCGCTCAAAATGCTCCCGACACTTTACTGGTGAGCAATACCTCCTCCATTCCGATAACTCGGATAGCAAAAGGAATTCCACACCCCGGGCGGATAGCCGGACTGCATTTTTTCAATCCCGCACCTGTGATGAAATTAGTGGAAGTGATTGCGGCAGCCGACACCACACCCGAAACAATTAATACTTTAGTAGCGCTTGTCAGGAACATACAAAAAACGCCCGTAGTGTGTAAGGATTCGCCCGGCTTTATTGTAAACCGCGTAGCGAGGCACTACTATGTAGAGAGCTTAAAATTACTGGAAGAGCGTGTGGCAGACCACGAAACGATAGATGCCCTTATGGAGAGTGCAGGATTTAAACTAGGCCCCTTCAAACTAATGGATCTTGTCGGCAACGACATCAACTTTGCCGTAACATCTTCGCTTTATGAGTCGTTTCATTATGAACCTAGATTTCGCCCCTCGCGTCTTCAGCAGCAAAAAGTAGATGCAGGACACCTCGGACGCAAATCCGGTAAAGGTTTTTACAACTACAATTCACCATCATGACGAATAGTGAAAAAGTTCTCAACTACTTTCACCTCGCGTATAGCTTAGGCGCTTTAGTCATGCCGGTGACTTGTACAAGGATGATGCATCAGGCTTCTTTACCTTATGCAACAGACATTCGCAGACAGAATGTGTTTTGGTTAATATGTTTAGTGGTATTTCATGTAAGTAGAATCCTGTCGTATATCGTTCATAGACGTTTGTTGTCGTCTCATCAAACCACATCGTATTCAAGAGCAACAGCAGAAATTCCGGCACATACAAATAAGCAAACTTTTCGTCTTGAAACTCGGTGTAACCTTTTGTATAACATCATAGCCAATATCTGCTTTAAGGATTTGCCACATACCGGCGCCGGATATTATTTGGTTTGTCATTAACAAACCGGAAAACTCAATCAACTCTAAAACACTCCATAATCAACTAAAATAAAATTTAATATGAGCTCAACTGACATCACCACAAAGTTTCTGCCCGTTGCGTTGGGTATCGTCATGCTGGGGCTGGGGCTCAGCTTAACGCTTGATGATTTCAAACGCGTGGTACAATACCCTAAAGCTGTTATTACAGGTTTGATTTGCCAGATGTTGGTGCTACCGGCGGTGTGTTTCCTTTTGTGCAAAGGCATGGGACTTGCGCCGGTATTGGCTGTTGGATTGATGTTGTTGTCTGCATCGCCCGGCGGCGCTACCGCAAATCTGTATTCTCATTTATCCAGAGGCGATGTGGCGCTGAATATCACGCTGACTGCCGTAAACAGTTTGCTCACCATTTTCACGATTCCGGTAATCGTTAACCTGTCGCTGGCTCATTTCATGGGCACAGAACAATACATACCATTACAATTTAAGAAAGTGTTGGAAGTATTCGCAATTGTGTTGGTGCCTGTGTCCATCGGAATGATGATAAACAAGCGCTTCCCCGAGTTTGCAAAAAAAATGGAAAAGCCCGTTAAAATCGCATCTGCGCTGGTGCTTTTGCTGGTGATTGCAGGCGCTGTACTCAAAGAAAAGGAAAACATCAAGTCGTATTTTGCACAGGTAGGCATGGCTGCTTTGTTGTTTAACTTGTTGAGTTTGGGAGTAGGGTATTTCGCTCCTAAATTGTTGCGATTGCCCGAGCGGCAAAACATTGCCATTGCCATGGAAATTGGAATTCACAACGGCACGTTAGCCATTTATATTGCCATGAACGCCTTGCAAAACTCAGCCATGGCCATACCACCTGCAGTTTACAGTTTAATCATGTTTTTCACGGCAGCCCTTTTTGGCTGGTTGATTAATCTTGGGAGAAAAGAATAAAATTGCTTCTTTTGCAGTCCTCTGAAACGCCGGCGTTTTTGCTGTTGCAAAAAGCTGTTTACACGCCCGGGTGGCGAAATTGGTAGACGCGCTCGTTTCAGGTGCGAGAGCCCAAAAGGCGTAGGGGTTCGAGTCCCTTCCCGGGCACCCATAGCTAACCGTAAATAGCGGTTAGCTATTTTTATTTTTACAAGGTGCATTGGAATGATTGGATACATTTTGCATCCTGTTTAACGCTGCGTAAAGCAATTAACGCGGGCAAAGTTTGCGCATCGTACTACGCCTCGGGCATGCTGAAACGGCCAATGGTTTGGGGCATGCCTTTCACCATTTCGGTAGAGCCGACCACTTCCTGTAACTTGCAATGCCCCGAATGCCCCAGCGGTTTGCGGAGTTTTACCCGACCTACCGGATATATAGACCTGCAACTCTTCAAAAAAATTGTAGATGAAAATCATGCTCACCTGCTCTACCTGTATTTCTATTTTCAGGGCGAACCGTACCTGCACCCGCAATTTACAGACATGGTGCGTTATGCCTCCGATAAAAAAATTTATACCGTCACGAGCACCAATGCTCACTACCTCACCGCCCGCAGGGCTTTAGAAACTGTACAAAGCGGACTGAGCAGAATACTGATATCCATTGATGGCACCACCCAGCAAACCTACGAGCAATACAGAGTGGGCGGTTCGCTGCAAAAAGTGATTGAAGGAACGAAACGCCTTTTGGATGCCAAAAAACAACTGCGATCTACCACCCCGCACATTGTCTTTCAGTTTTTGGTAGTCAAACCCAATGAACATCAAATACAAGATGTAAAAAAGTTAGCCCGGGAGCTTGGCGTGAACGAAGTAAAATATAAAACGGCACAGGTTTACGACTACAAAAACGGCAATCCGCTCATTCCGACACTTGAAAAATTTTCACGATATAAAAAGCAGACCGACGGCACATACATCTTTAAAAACCGTTTGCAAAACAAGTGTTGGAAAATGTGGCACAGCAACGTAATTACCTGGGACGGCCGCGTGGTGCCGTGCTGCTTTGATAAAGATGCGACACATCTGCTCGGTAATGCGGCTACATCGGGCTTGCGCGAAATATGGCACAGCAAAGTTTACGACAGTTTCCGCCGTAAATTACTCAAAAGTCGCAGCGAAATTGACATCTGCACCAATTGCAGCGAGGGGACTCGCGTATGGATAGCCGAGGATTTTTGACACCCTATACATTAGTGCATTACTAACATCCTAAACAAAGTGATAGTCAACGATTAACCCTTACCAGCAGGGCGTGTTTTCGGGCTGTAAAAAGCCGTAATTATTGTACTAAAAAATATATAATTTTTCCACAAAAAACACAATAAAATACAAGGATTTTAGGGTATAATTTCATATATTCGCCAAGATTAAAAAAGCGCTGTAAAATGAGTGTAGAAACCGTAGAAGCCGCCATGAATGTTTCCTCTAAAAACGCTGATTATTCAGCCAGCAGCATACAGGTACTGGAGGGATTAGAAGCCGTGCGCAAGCGCCCTGCCATGTACATTGGAGATACGGGCGTAAAGGGGCTCCACCACTTAGTGTATGAGGTCGTAGATAACTCTATTGACGAAGCCCTGGCGGGCTTTGCCAAAAACATTTTTGTGACCATCCATGAAGATAACTCTATTACCGTGAAGGATGACGGGCGGGGCATACCGGTGGATATACACGAAAAAGAAGGCGTAAGCGCGCTACAGGTGGTAATGACTGTGTTGCATGCCGGCGGAAAGTTTGATAAAGACACCTACAAAGTATCGGGAGGCCTGCACGGCGTGGGGGTTAGTTGTGTAAATGCGCTCTCAACCCGCCTGAAAGCGCAGGTGCACCGCGGTGGTAAAATTTACGAGCAGGAGTACGAACAGGGAAAGCCGCTCTACGAGGTACGCGAAGTAGGCACAACCGATTACCGGGGTACTATCGTTACCTTTAAACCTGACCCCACAATTTTCAGCACCACGGTATATAACTACGAAACCCTTGCCGCCCGGCTGCGCGAGTTGGCTTTTCTCAATAAAGGCATCCATCTCACTATAACCGATGAGCGCGAAAAAAACGATGATGGCGCATACCGCACCGACCATTTTTACAGCGAAGGAGGATTGGTAGAGTTTGTCAAATACCTGGATAGCACCCGCGAGCCGCTTATCCCTGAGCCGATATATGTAGAGGGAATTCGCGATAACATCGCAGTGGAGGTTGCGCTGCAATACAATACTTCCTACAACGAAAATGTACACAGCTACGTAAACAACATCAACACCATAGAGGGGGGTACGCATGTAGCGGGATTTCGCAGGGCCCTGACGCGTACTTTCAAGTCGTACGGTGAGAAAAACAAGTTATTTGAAAAATTAAAAATTGAAATCAGCGGGGATGACTTCCGCGAGGGGCTTACCGCCATCGTATCGGTGAAAGTGCCTGAGCCGCAGTTTGAGGGTCAAACCAAGACCAAACTCGGCAACAACGAAGTGGCAGGAGCCGTAGAGCAGATATTCGGAGAAGTATTAGAGCACTATCTGGAAGAAAACCCACGCCAGGCAAAACTTATTTTTGACAAAGTTGTGCTCGCTGCCACAGCCCGCCACGCAGCGCGCAAAGCCCGTGAAATGGTGCAGCGCAAGGGCGCCCTGAGCGGGGGCGGCTTGCCCGGCAAACTGGCCGATTGCAGCAGTAAAGACCGCGACTCATCCGAAATATTCCTCGTAGAGGGCGACTCGGCCGGCGGCACCGCCAAGCAGGGCCGCGACAGGAATTTTCAGGCCATCTTACCACTCCGCGGCAAAATCCTCAACGTGGAAAAAGCCATGGAGCACAAAATTTATGACAACGAAGAAATCATGAACCTCTTTCAGGCGCTCGGTGTTAAACTGGGTACTGCCGATGATAATAAAGAACTTGACATCAGCAAACTGCGTTACGGCAAAGTAATCATCATGTGCGATGCCGATGTGGATGGCTCACACATCACCACCCTTATCCTCACATTCTTTTTCCGCAATATGAAAAAGCTTATCGAGGAGGGCCATGTGTATATTGCGCAACCGCCTTTGTATCTGGTCAAAAAGGGTAAGGAAGAAATTTACTGCTGGAATGACGCACAGCGTGAAGCAGCCATCAAAAAACTGGCTAAAGACGGTAACGAATCGTCTGTACATGTTCAGCGCTACAAAGGGTTAGGCGAGATGAATGCCGAACAGTTATGGGAAACCACCATGAACCCGGCTACACGAACCCTTAAACAGGTAACCATTGAAAGCGCCGCCGAGGCCGATTACATTTTCAGCATGCTGATGGGTGATGAAGTTGCTCCGCGCAGAGAGTTTATTGAGAAACATGCCAAATTTGCCCGGATTGATGCTTAAAGGACTCAAGTTTTTAAGATTTTATATCCTATATTTTAAAACAGCCCCAACACTTCCCTGTAAAAAAACCAACCACTCAAAAAATCGCGTTATATCAACTCATACTCAGATAACTACACGATTACCTCAATCATTTTTTATTATGGGGTGCCCCCGCTGCTGCGCTCCGCGCGGCTACGCGCCGCAGCGGGGTCGGGCTTGCTACGGGGTACGCTGCCGCTCCCGCCGCGCCCGCGCGTGGGTTGTTTTTCAAAGGTGCGGGCGTGGCCGCTTCGCTGCACTCGCGCCCTCCGCATCCCTCACCCGATTGCAGAGGAGTAATTACACAAAAATCATCTGACCAATATTCTTTCTGGTCACAACTGTTCTCTGCGCGCCTGCGGCGCAGGCGCGCAGGCAGGTTACATCACACATAAATTCAACACAACCCCTCGGGCCACCCGCCACAGGTAAGCAACCCACACACAATCTCATTCCGATATGCTATCAACCACTAACTTGCGTTCTGACACTTCAATACACTCTTAACACAAACTCTTTTCAAAATAATCAGAATGCACCAAGAATTTAAATCTCACCGGGATAATTAAGCCACTACTTTAATCTAATCTGAAATATCGCTGGTTAAACCAAAAGACATGATTAGGTTTACAGGGCTTTGGTCGAGTACCCGCATCAGTAACTCTAATAACCTCATTTAAATAAAGGCACGTTAAGGTAAGTAGAAATTGCACGTATGTTAATAATACGTTTTGTTTTATAATTTAACCGCATCATATACGGGAAACATAACAACACAACGTTAGGTAATCTCTCGTGGTATTACGCAATATCCTGCCTGTTGCAGTTTGCATTGGAAAAATATACCATTAAACAAAAAAGCCCGCGATACAGTCGCGGGCTCTGAAATTCACTTATGAAAGTTTTATGCTTTTGTTTGGTTATTCACCTGGGCTTGTGAATAAGTTGGACAAGTGTGCTTGTTGCATGAAGATGACAGTAAAGCCAAAATAGCAGCTAGAGCTATGAATGCGGTTTTAAGCGTGTTCATAACAAACGTTTTTAATTTGAACGCAAATTTATTGGTTTTATTTTACGCGCGAAAATGCAAAAATGAAAGTACATTTCATAGCCATTGGTGGGGCAGTGATGCACAATCTGGCTATTGTATTGCACAGAAAAGGATACGTAGTGAGCGGCAGTGATGATGTGATTAACGACCCCTCGCGCAGCAATCTGGAGCGCGAGGGATTACTGCCGCAGCGTCTGGGGTTTCATGAAGATAATATTCACAGTAACCTGGATGCCGTTATTCTGGGCATGCACGCGCGCGAAGATAATGTGGAGTTGCGGCGTGCATTGGAACTGGGTTTGAGAGTGTACTCGTTTCCGGAATATATATACGAGGTATCCAAAAAAAAACAGCGTGTGGTAGTGGCAGGCAGCCACGGTAAAACCACCATCACGGCTATGATCATGCACGTGCTGAAACACGCCGGCTTTAGTTTTGATTATCTGGTGGGCGCGCGGGTTGAGGGGTTTGATACGTCGGTAAAAATAAGTGAGGATGCTCCTGTAATCATTCTGGAGGGCGATGAGTATTTTGCCTCACCGATACACCGCAAGCCCAAATTTTTATACTACAAACCACACGCTGCCGTTATCAGCGGCATAGCGTGGGACCACATCAATGTATTTCCGGAATACGATGAATATGTAAGACAATTTGAGTTATTTGCACAAAGTGTGGAAGAGTGGGGCTTCCTGACGTGGTATGCTCACGATGATGAATTAAAGAAAATTTTTAATACGTTCGAAGCGAAAGTTCGCACGCGTCCTTACGACATACACCCCCATACCATTTGCGGCGGTATTACGTACCTGAGCACTGGTTTCGGAGAAATTCCACTGAAAATATTCGGTGAGCACAACTTGCAGAATATTTCGGCAGCAAAAAATGTGTGTCTGGAGCTGGGAGTACCTGACGATGAATTTTACCGCGCCATTTCCACGTTTGAAGGCGCGGCGTTGCGCCTGCAGTTACTGGGGCGCAACGATTATTCGGCTGTTTACCGCGATTTTGCTCATTCGCCTTCTAAACTGGCTGCTACCGTGCGCGCCATGAAACGGCAATATCCGCAACGTCACCTGGTGGCGGTTATGGAACTCCACACTTTCAGCAGTTTGGACAAGCGTTTTCTGACCGAATATAGCGGTGCTTTTGATGAAGCCGATGAACCGATTATTTTCATCCACCACGACACCCTCCTGCAAAAGAGAGTGGATGAAATAGATGAAGCATATATACAGGAAACATTTGGTAATTCTGCCATACGGGTGTTTTATAAACCGGAGGAATTGCACAATTACCTGTTGCAAAAAAAATGGGCAGAAAAAAATCTGCTTTTGATGACTTCGGGTAATTTTGGCGGGTTACCGATTACGGAAATCGCACAACACATAACATCTCAAACCCACCACTCATGAGCCAACAACCCGACCTGTTTAACAGTGCTTCACAGAAATTAAAACTGCAAAAGCCACTCGCTTTTTTTGATATTGAGAGCACTGGTACCGATTTTGTAAAGGACCGAATTGTAGAAATAGCTGTATTACGTATCAATACCAACGGGGAGAAGATAAGTAAAACATATCGCCTCAATCCTGAAATACCCATACCGCCCGAGGCCTCACAGGTGCACGGTATTTACGATGAAGACGTAGCCACCTGCCCTAAATTTAAAGAGATAGCCGGTGAGTTATATGACCTGCTCAATCCATGCGACCTGGCAGGTTTTAACTCAAATAAATTTGATATACCGATGCTTGTGGAGGAATTTCTGCGCTCGGGATACAACTTTTCTTTAGACAATCGCTCAATGGTGGATGTGCTGCGCATTTATACGCACTTTGAAAAGCGCAACCTTGAATCGGCATACCTGTATTATTGCAACAAAACTTTGCAAAATGCACACAGCGCCGCAGCAGACGTTGAAGCCACTTACGAAATACTGCTGGCACAATTGGAGCGATACAGTGAGTTGCCGGGAAGTGTTGCAGAACTACACAACATATCAAACGATGAGCGAATCATAGACAGTGCCCGAAGGTTTGTATATCAGGACGACAAGCCCGTTTTTAATTTCGGTAAATACAAAGGCCGATCCGTAGAGGATGTACTGCGCCACGATCCCGGCTATTTTAACTGGATGATGGATGGAGAGTTTGCTCTGCACACCAAACAAAAGCTAAAAGAAATCCGCGAGCAGATTAAGCGAAATTCGCGCTGAAACTATCGCTCGGACGATCTCAGACAGTTTGCTGCATTCTGCATCAAAAAATGCCCAATCAGAAATTTCAGATAGCAGGTAAACCTTCTCCATTATTTCAAATCGCGCAACGTGACCGGGGTCACTCCTATTTTTTTGCACACGGCAGCAGCCCCCCGGTTGCATAACTGTGCCACCTCTTTTAGCGAGTATTTCTTTCTGTAAGCCAGGGCGGCAATACTCACTACCGTGTCACCGGCTCCGGAAACATCGGCAGCTTTGATGGTTTTAGCCGGCACAATGAACGATGAACCATCGCGGGTGAAACAGAAAATGCCGTGCGGTCCGAGAGTAACCATAAGATTTTTGAACCGGTTCTTACGGCGCAGCTCTTCCGCCCCGCTGCGCAATCCCTCCAAACTTTTCGGATGTATGCGGTAACCAATAGAGTCGCAAAACTCGCGGAGGTTGGGTTTAAACAAATCCACCGCCTGATATTCAAAAAAGTTTTTCGACTTGGGGTCCACTACCACCGGTATTTCATACTTGGTGGCATACAGCAGTATTTGTTTGATTAAATACTTTGTCAAAAGTCCCTTATTGTAATCCTGAATAATAATAACATCTATCTGCTCGTTTGCCAATATCTTGCGAAACTCCTTTACCATAAGGGTTTCCTGCGCTTCATTGAGGTCAGTGATGTCTTCTTCATCAAAACGCACCACCTGTTTATCCTCATCGAAAATGCGGGTTTTGAGGGTGGTAATACGGTTTTTATTTTGCAAAACGTGTGTCGTTTTGATACCCTCTTCTTTCAACATACGGAGCAGTAGCGCACCGGTAACATCGCGGCCAATCATACTTAGCAGAATGGGATTGGCGCCAAGTCGCGAAATGTTGAGCGCTACGTTAGCTGCTCCCCCGGGTCTCGATTCTTTGTGTGAAATCTCTACCACAGGCACCGGAGCTTCTGGTGAAATGCGGTTCACTTCCCCAAACAGGTAAAAGTCAACCATCGCATCTCCGATAATCAGTACATTCAGGTCAGAGAAGTTGGGGAGCGCCATGTAAAAAAATTCGTTGATAAATTAACTTGTGTTTTAAAAATCAGGTTAGGAGAGCAAAGGCATTTTTGAGCCGGCGGCATGCCTCCGTGAGCTTTTCTTCGCTTGTAGCATAGCTCATACGAACACACTGCCTGTCGCCAAATGCCTCACCGCTTACCAGGGCTACCTTAGCTTCGTTGAGTAAATACAGCGATATGTCTTCGGGTGACTGCAGAACTTCTCCCTTGTATGATTTACCAAAATACGCACTCACATCAAAAAAGAAATAAAATGCGCCATCGGGCAGGTTCACTTTCAAACCGGGTATTTCACACAGCAAAGCGTACACCTTATCTCTGCGTTTGCGAAATTCATCCACCATTTTGCGACACTCCGTAAGGTCTGACAACAGCGCTGCCTCACCGGCTTTTTGGGCAATGGAGCAGGTGCCTGATGTAAACTGCCCCTGCATTTTGTCACATGCCTTTGCAATGTGCAACGGAGCGCCAATATAGCCGAGTCGCCAGCCGGTCATGGCAAAACCTTTGCTAAAGCCGTTTACAGTTATCACCTGTTCTTTCACATCGCTGAAGCCCGCTAAGCTGGCGTGGGGTTCGCCCGTAAAGTTGATGTACTCGTAAATTTCATCGGCAATTACGTACATGCGGGGATGTTTCTTAACCACTTCGGCTATTTCTCTTAACTCTTTATGGGTGTAAACCGAACCGGTGGGATTGCAGGGCGATGAATAAATCAGCAGGCGTGTGCGCGGCGTGATGTAACTCTCAAGCTGCGCTGCGGTAATCTTGAAATTGCTTTCAATGTTAGTGGGTATTTCGCGGCAAACACCCCCTGCCAGTTGTGCTATGGCTGCATAGCTCACCCAATAGGGAGCGGGCAACAATACCTCATCGCCCGGATTCACTGTGCACATTACAGCGTTGGCTATACTTTGCTTGGCCCCAGTAGAAACTACAATCTGGTCAACAGAATAATCCAGATTATTATCGCGTTTAAATTTGTATGAGATAGCTCTCCGCAATTCGGTATATCCCGCCACAGGGGTGTACTTGGTAAAGCCGTCATCCAGCGCCTTTTTGGCGGCATCTTTAATGTGCTGCGGCGTATCAAAATCGGGCTCACCCAAACTCAGGTCTATGATATCGTGCCCCTGCGCTTTTAACTCACGGCTCAGCTTGGCCATGCGGATGGTGGCGCTCTCCTGTAATTGCTCTATGCGGTCTGAAAGGTGTGGCATGTAGTGCGTGGCGACAGTCATTTTGGTGAAGTTGTCGCGAAAATAGCTATGTGTTGGTAAGATAACTCAGAAAGTTTCCACACCCTACCTTACAACTCTCCGTACTCAAAAACCGGATAACCGTTTACGCCATCGCGGTCGTAAGCGCGAAAGCGCAGTTTGTAAATTTTACCTCCGTCTTGTCGAATAAAGTAGTAGAAATTATCACGCACGCTGTATGTGCCGCCACCGGTGCCTATACCGCTGTAAGTTTTCCATTCATACCCTATCGCATCGCGGTAGCTGTAAAAACGGTTGAAATTTATGTCGGTGAGCGCGACAGAGTCAAAGGGTTTGGCGATTGTGGAGTCAAGGTATGCTGTAATACGCGAGGGATTGTGGAGCACGCCTACTACTTCATAAGGCAGGTAATAGGGCTCATAAAATATGTAAGTATAGCGGGTCAGGCAAAAATCCCATTCGTCTTTGTGCGGCTCAATGTCATTAACGATTGTACCGCCTCCGGTAAGCGACACATAGCGGTAATTGCGCGTAATGTCTTTCGGAATAGTAAGTTGGTTAACAACAGAGCTGTTCATCATTTGCCAACGAATTGAGTAACCTGCAGCAGAGTAGTTGCCGATTTGCAGCCGTACATAACCAAGCGGCTCACCTACCCCATCGCGTCCTAAGCTGATGAGATATACGCTGCTGTCTGACACCGGCATGCCGTCGTTGTAATCGCTCCACCATACGCCCAAGGCGCTGCTGGTGTCGCTGAATTGCCCGGTTTCAAATCGCCATTGCCTACCGATTGTGTCCTGAAACGTAACACTGCCGGTTGTTTTTTTATTGGTTTTAAGTGCGCTCATAAACTTGGCAGTGTTGAGCCATATACGAAAACTGTCGTGCCCACACTCAAACAGTAAATCATACGCAAAGCGGGAATTCTGGCTCAGCACGCTGTTGGTGTTCAGAGAATAATAAAACTGTTCTCCGTAAGATGGACCCATTTCTATAATTCCCGTCTTCAATCCGGGTGAAGGGGGCACCGGCGGAGCCATCGTATCTTCTTTAAAACACGATGACAACGCAAGAACTCCTGCCAACAATAACCACAAAAACCTGAAACGATTCACTGACATAACTGCCGGCTGCATCAACCTTTGAGTAATATTAAACAGGCAAACTTAACCTGCCGTTACGTGTATCATCCTGAAATACCAACAAATTTTACAAAGCAATGACAATTCTCGCTTCTCACGTGTTACCTATTGCCTTACGAAAAAAAACCATGCATGCACCCGATGCTATAAACGCAAAGTTGCTTTGAACAATAATTCAATCTCCGCGCCCGCCTGCGGCTGGCGCGGATAATAAATCTTCCCTTACCATCCACTGTAAAACACGGTAAACGTAAAAGGAACATAACTATCAAATACCCTATTCTGTAAAAGTACAGGTAACTACTCTGTTACTTGGGGGCTTTTTTCAACAAGTACAGCGCCAGTACGGCAAATATCATGTTTGGTAACCACACCCCAATTACTGGCGGCAGGGTTGAATTGGTAGAAAAAGTGACTGAGAACTTCATAATCACTTCATACAATGCGCTTAGCCCGATGCCAAGCACCAGATGCCAGCCCAACCCACCGCGCATTTTGCGCGAGGCAATACTCACTCCGATTAAGGTTAAAATATAAATACTGATAGCAGAGGACGATCTCCGGTAACGTTCCACTTCATAAAACTCTATATCCTGCTGACCCGATGCATACATTTCGCGGATATACTTAATCAACTCAGGTGTGGGCATCTCTTCCTTAATATGGCGGGCAAGCTGAAAATTTTCAGGGCGATATGTAAATGCACTATCTGCCGTGGCAGCTCTGATGATTTCATCTTTTCCCGGTTTTATTTTTCGTATGAAAACATTTGTAAGCCGCCATTTCTGCTTGGTGGAGTCCCACTCAATTTTATCGGCCATGAGTTTATAGACCAGGCGGTTACCTTCAAAGCGGTCAATCGAAAATCGGTAACCGTGCGCCTGCGCAGGACTGTAATTTTCCATATAGATGATATGCCCGGGCGAAATGGTGCGGTGAAAGTTGAACCGCAGCCCCTGCCGCGATTTGTATATGTATTTCTCTTCAAAATCGAGCCGCTTACTGTTTGACTTCGGTACTAAATAATGATTGCCTACGTAAAAAGCTGCCGCCAGTATGGTGGCGCCCAGAAAATACGGATACAACATCCGGTAAAAACTCGTGCCGCTATTCAGAATGGCAATTATCTCTGAACGCGCAGCGAGTTGCGAAGTGAAAAACATACACGCTACCAGCACAAAAAAAGGCCCGATAAGCGAAGTGATAAATGGCAAAAAATGCAGGTAAAAACCGGTGATAATCTGCCAGGCACTGAGTTTACTTTCCACCAGGTCATCCACCTTCTCGCTGAAATCAACCACTACGCTTATCATCAGCAAAAGTGCCATGATAAACACAAAAGTGCCGAGAAACTTACGCAGGATGTACCTATCCAATATCTTGAGCGGCATACCGTGATTTGCAAAGGCAATAAAAACACTTTTTTGCGGTGTATGCGATACGATTACTTTCGCCCGCACAACCCGACAAATATGGAGCAGGTACTGCAATACCAGCAAACCCATCGCCAACGTTATCTGGATGAACTGTTGGATTTGCTGCGCATCCCCTCTGTGAGCGCTGATGCGCGCTATCGCGATGACGTGCTCCGATGCGCACAAGCCGTTAGCGAACGCCTTGCACAAGCCGGAGCCGACCGCGTGCAGGTAATACAAACAGCAGGTTACCCCGTGGTTTATGGAGAGAAAATCATAGACCCTGCATTGCCTGTCGTATTAGTGTATGGTCACTACGATGTACAACCCCCCGACCCCATTGAGCTATGGCACTCGCCACCCTTTGAGCCCGTGGTAAAAGACGGCTACATATACGCCCGTGGCGCCAGCGATGATAAAGGACAAATGTACATGCACATCAAGGCGTTTGAAAGTATGTGGAAAACCGGCTCACTGCCGTGTAACATAAAATTCATGATTGAAGGTGAAGAAGAAGTTGGCTCACCTAACCTTGAAGAATTTGCGCGCAAGCATGCCAATATGCTCAAAGCCGACACCATACTCATTTCTGATACCGCAATGATAGCCAACGATATCCCTTCTATTACCACAGGGCTGCGCGGGTTGGCGTATGTTGAAGTAGAGGTTACCGGCCCCAACCGCGACCTGCACAGCGGCGTTTACGGAGGAGCCGTAGCAAATCCTATTAATATTCTTTGCGATATGATTTCATCGCTCCACGATGAAAACCGCCGCATCACCATCCCCGGCTTTTACGATGCCGTAGAGGAACTCAGCGCCGCAGAGCGCGAAGCCATGGCGCGTGTACCCTTCAGCATTGATGACTACAAAGCACATCTCGGTATTGACGAAGTGCTTGGCGAAGCGGGTTACAGCACTTTAGAACGCGTATCCATCCGCCCTACGTTAGATGTAAACGGCATCTGGGGCGGCTACACCGGCCCGGGCGCCAAAACCGTATTGCCATCCAAAGCATTCGCAAAAATTTCCATGCGTCTGGTGCCGCATCAAAAAAGCGAAGACATCATGCGCCTGTTCACAGAGCACTTTCAGCGTATCGCTCCGCCTTATGTAAAAGTAAAAGTAACACCCCATCACGGAGGAGAGCCGGCAGTAACCCCCACCGACTCCCCGGCGTACCGCGCAGCATCCAAAGCCATGGAAACCACCTTTGGCAAAACCCCCATTCCGCTGCGCACCGGCGGCAGCATCCCCATCGTCACCATGTTCGAAAAAGTACTCGGCCTCAAATCTGTGCTCTTCGGCTTCGGCTTAGACACCGATGCCATCCACTCTCCCAACGAGAAATTCGGCATCTTCAACTACTACAAAGGCATAGAAACCATCCCATACTTCTATCATTACTTCACCGAATTAAGCCGCAAAAACTGAAAACACCTTAAATATTTACACTATATAATCATATCGAACAAACCATTAAATATTAAATTTATTTTACATTAAAAATATTCAATAATTATTTTGGAGGGGGTGCCCCCGCTGCTCCGCTCCGCACGGCTGCGCTTCGCAGCGGGGTCGGGCTGGCTACGGGGTACGCTGTCGCTCCCGCCCCGCCCGTTATTTTTTTGTTTTTCAGCGGTACGGGCGGGGCCGCTTCGCTGCGCTCGCGCCCTGCGCCTCCCTCACCCACACAAGCGCTCCCGCAGCTCTTGTTTAGCGCAGCGCGGCACTGGTGAGTTGATGCGGCTATAATTTGAATTAAGAATAATTATAATACGATAAGTGGATGTTTTGCGGCGGACGACCCGAATAAACCACCCCTGCCACTCCCATAATCTAAATGGCACCATTGCTGTAAGCTATCTCATTACTCAGCACTCCCAAATGATTGCTCTCCTTTCATCTACCAAATTCAACTAATCACCTCTTTTTACGCACAGTTTTCAGAATGTACATCAGCCGCAGCGTAACAGAATTGTTATACATAAACCGTATGCTCCTCACCGGATTTACAGAGGGCTTAAGCCCTATCAACGAATATTCAAAGCGAATTCCTACGCCCAGTACCTGCTTTATCAGAAACTGAAACGCCGCAGTACCGCCCAAATCAAACCGGCGCGGTTCGCGGCTGAGCGCCATGTATCCGATGCTGCTCAGCGAATCAACAATCTGACCGTTTGGGTCGTAAACCTCATAGCGAAGTTTATTGCGTACCAAATAATTAAAACTGAGACCGCCGCTGAACATCACTAATTTTTTGTCGTGCACGTTGAGCATTAACGGTATAGCCACGTAATCCCACTGCTGTTGATACACATACTGCGGGAATGTATTCACATTGCGCCATTTCCAGGCGCCCTTCATGGAGTAAAGTAATTCCAAACTTACCGAAAGGTTTTTATGAAACTTTACAAGTGTGCCAATGCCCAGGTGCGCCCCGGGGTAATTATAGCCCGCCTGCTCGTCACCATCTATTTGTGAAAAATTTATGCCGGCAATAAACAGTGCTCTGAATAAACCATCGCGGCGGTAGTCGGGCGCTTCCTCCTCACCCTCTGTAATCAGAGGGCGGCCGGTTTTGCGCATTTTGTACTCCGTTTCCGCCACTTCTGAGGCGGCAGTGGTGTCGGGTTTGCTTCGTTTTTTGCCAAAATCAATTACAATAGAACCGTTTTGTATCCCCGACTGTGCCATGACTAACGCCGGCAACAAAAAAATCAACACTGTTAATTTTTTCTTCATAGGTTAAAGAGTGTCATCTAATACTTTAGCAAACATAACTGATTGTAACGAATAACCAGTTGCACATGTCAAATCTGAAATACAACCCCTCATTACTCAAAAAAATTGAAGATATATTCAAAGAAGGCGGCTACACGGTGCGGTACGAAAAAGGCAATTTCCAAAACGGTTACTGTATTTTAGAAAAACGCCGCGTTGTCGTTATCAACAAATTCCACGAGCTGGAAGCAAAAATCAACTCCATGATAGAAATATTGCTTTCGGTAGATGATTTGGAAACAGAAAATCTATCCTCTGAAAGTTTACAACTGTTACAACAGTTAAAAGCCGAAAAGACGGCATTGTTTCAGTGATACGCCTGTACTGTGTATCCGCACAACTGCCAATAATCATTCTGAGCTTTTTCAGCGCCACATGCGTCATACGGTTGTATTTTCAGTGGTAATAAAAACTTATTTGGTTTACTTTGTACCGAAATGCACCTGCGATGACCAGCAAAGAAGAAATCGTGCAAAACTGGTTGCCCCGCTACACCGGCCGCGAATTAAAAGATTTTACCCCTTACGTACTGCTGACAAACTTTGATAACTACGTACAGCTCTTTGCCGAAATGCACGGAGTGCCCGTGCTGGGCGAAAACCGCCCCATGCGCAACGCCGCTGCCGAAGGTATTACAATCATCAACTTCGGTATGGGCAGTCCCAACGCAGCCACCATTCTCGATTTGCTCAGCGCCGTATCACCCAAAGCCGTTTTGTTTTTGGGTAAATGCGGCGGACTTAAAAAGAAAAATGAAGTGGGTGACCTGATACTGCCCATCGCTGCCATTCGCGGCGAGGGTACAAGCAACGATTACTTCCCGCCCGAAGTTCCCGCGTTGCCAGCATTCGCATTGCAAAAAGCCATCTCAACCACCATTCGCGATTACAACCGCGACTATTGGACCGGTACCGTTTATACAACCAACCGCAGAGTGTGGGAGTGGGACGAGCCATTCAAAGATTACCTGCGCAGTATCCGCGCCATGGCCATTGATATGGAAACCGCCACTATCTTCATCACCGCTTTCAAAAATGAAATACCGGCAGGTGCATTGCTGCTGGTAAGCGACCAACCCATGATACCGCAAGGTGTAAAAACCGAAGCGGGAGATGCGCGCGTAACTGCCGAGTTCGTTGAATTACACCTCAAAATCGGTATTGACTCCCTAAAACAATTGATAAACAACGGACTTACCGTTAAACATCTTCGCTTTTAAGTTATGTATGGGCATGCCTCCGGTCATTAAAGCAGAGCGTCTCTCCAAGCGATTTTTGCTGAGTGCTGCAAACCAGAACCACTCCGCCAAAGAGCTGTGGGCGCTCCGCGATGTGACGTTCGAAATTTACGAAGGGCAACAAATCGGCATTATCGGTAGTAACGGAAGCGGCAAAAGCACATTACTGCGCATCTTAGCCGGAGTTTTGCGCCCCACCGCAGGCAACGTAACCATCAGGGGCAGAGTAGCCGGAATATTGGATATAGGCAGCAATATTCATCCTGAGCTCAGCGGGCGTGAGAACATATTGCTCACTGCCCTAAGTAATGGTTTCAACCGCAAGGATGCCAGGCGATACAGCGATGCAATTGTAGATTTCAGCGGACTGGAACAATTTATTGACGAACCGGTAAAAAATTACTCCAATGGCATGTACCTGCGGCTCGCTTTCAGTATTTTTACACATATACCCTACGATATTTATTTGTTCGATGAAGTAATAAGCGCCGGTGATGCGGAGTTCTCGGTAAAGTTGAAAAACAAATTAGAGGAAATAAAAAAACAACACGCCACCGTACTACTCGTGAGCCACAATATGAGCGAACTGGCAGGTTTTGAAACATTCATCCAATTAGAGCAGGGGCGCCTGGTTTCTATCACCCGTGATGTATCGCTGCTCAATACATACACCGAACTCGGCTTGGAGAAAAACAATATCACCATTCATCGCTCCAATGTTTTCCTGAATAATTTAGAAGAAAAGTACACCAACCTGACTGCTACATTACATGATTTGAAATTATACCAGCACGAGAGCAATGAACTCGCAAGCGATAAGCCAACACATATCGAATTTCATTTCACAAAGCACGATAATTCCGTAAACCTGTTACCGGTCATCAGTATTGCCGATACATTCGGAAATACCATATTGGCTTCATCGCCTTTTTTGGAAAAAAATGTGCAGGTAACCCGTAAAGGTTCCTATACAGTAAAAGCCACCTTCCCGCCCAAATTTTTCGGCTATCAAACCTACCGGCTCAGTATTACCCTGCTGCCAGCCGATGTTGACTACACAAAACCAGACACCTTTGCCACTGATAACTTACACCATAACAACTATATACTGAGTGCAGATGCTATTTTACATTTTAAAGTTAAATTGGTGCACTATGCCGAAGGTGTAAACACCGAAAAACTGCTTGTACGGGGTGGTATTATGCCCGACTTAAACTGGAAAATTGAACCGTATGAGAACTGAATTTGAGGAAATGTTACACACTATGGAGCGTGTATGGCAGCAGGCATACCTGCACAATTGGGCTGACCGGTACTAT
The DNA here is from genome assembly GCA_025057415.1 of Chitinophagales bacterium. Lineage (GTDB taxonomy): Bacteria > Bacteroidota > Bacteroidia > Chitinophagales > LD1 > Bog-950. The sequence goes on along the minus strand of JANWXI010000040.1, from coordinate 2,963 downwards.
CAGTTATTAAAAGACAATCACGACACTAACCGGTTTACTTACCTGGGCATAAACTTTTCAGGCAACAAAATTGCGGCTGTGAAATTCTATGCACACACCTTTAAACCGGTATCGGAGGCGCAAAGCAGCTTTTTTTTGCCTGCAACAGATGAACTCAAAGTACATACATCCTCATCACTTGTGAGCAAACCGCTCAGTTTGCGAAATGCCGGCATCGCTTTTACTCTGAAATACTACCATGAGCAAAACAAGCCGGTTCATGGATTTTTTGCTCATACAACCAACATTGATGATGCTTTTACGAAACACAAATTACACGACACAATTCATCACAGCGCTGCTGCCTCGTACGGAATAAACTATGAATATAATCCTGCAGGTGTACGATGCAAACACTACCTTTATTTTACTGATGCAGAAAGCTGCTTAAAACTCCGCGGTTATTTTTGCGTACCGTATTTTAGCGACAATGGCTTGTACGAATTTGCATTTGATGATAAATACATGAAATTGAATGTATATGGATGGCAAGCCATTACGCAAGAAGTGTTGGCAAATCACTTTTCCAAAACACAATACACCTTCATACAAAATCTGAACGAAAAATACGGATTGTATAATCCTGGATGTGGTCTGTATGCCGGTGCCGATGTCAAGTCAATTTATTTCTTTGCCGATAAAATAATTCCGGGTAGCTCTCCTGACGCAAGCGTAAACAGCGATATCATCGGCAAGATGAGAGCTATCCATAATATGCCATAGCCATGTTTATCTGCCGATATTTCAGCAGGTTCAAAAAACCTGAAATCAACCAAAATAAGATAACGGAAGTACTTACAGATATTTACTTCAATTACGAAAAATACCTTGCTGGAGATGATATCCTCTACCTGCCCGAAATAAACACATACGCCGCACTGAAATATGAAGTTGTAACAGAATTACTTCGCGGCAATAACATCGCAGGGGTATCGCGCGTACATTTAGCATTGAATAATATTTACTTCTCTCCAGATGAAGAAATTCACCAGAAAAATAAAAGCAGCGCTTTGCGAATTCTACCCTTCCTGAGCCGCAGAGAGCAATTTGAAACCAAACCGTACTTTTTAAAACTGCTGCAAATATTTTATGATAATTTACATGCAGAGCATCAGGCAGATTTTCTGAAATTTTTGGTTACACCGGCGCTGTTTATCAATACACTCCACGACTTTGAACTCTTGTACCTGTTCCCGGAGTTGGATGTGGTAAACAGCAATCAAAAAGTGCCTGCTGCCATTGAAACGATTGACAGGTATTTTGATGACGGAGACATATTACTCAGCGACATTACGGCTAAGGTATCCCCATGCGATAAATTAAACGGTATTACACAAACCCTTTTGGATGAAATCGGCAGCCATCACTCCATCAACCGGCACGATATACCTAAATTTCTGCGCTCTATGATTTTTGCTGCCTCAGAAAGCACTATTGGTTTTTCAGCCACGCTGGCGTATGTGTATTTCAAACAATACCCGGAACTACCTGAAAACAGCGAAGAATTCACACAGCTTTGCCACGAAGTATCGCGCATACACACCCCGGTACCGTTTATATACCGGAACGTTACGAAAAACACCCTTTACAGGGGAAAGCGATTACACGCCGGTGATTTACTGGCGCTGTTTATCGGGGCTGCCAATTTAGACCCGGCTGCTTTTCCGGAGCCACACAAAATCCAATTTCAACGCACTAACAAGCACGTTGCTTTTGGTATGGGCGGTTATGCCTGTATAGGACGTTTTAATGCATTTGGCAAGGCATACAATCTGGTGTGCTTTTTAAAACAACGGAGGCGCGAGTGGAGTTTCGCAAATGATGTACTCACGCACCGCATAAAAAATTCCATGCTGAAACCGCAATTACAATTCGTGCGCCATGGAACATGAAAACGCTGATGAACTCACCCTTGAGCTACTGAACTACCTTAAAAGCATACAAAATGCCGATGGCAGTTTTGACACACTTTGCCTGCAACCCGCTCACCGGCCCCTTGAGGGCTGGTTCCGCTATTTTGGCAATGCGCCACATGATGTTGCACAAACCGGTATTCCGTTGTTGTTTTTGCGCCATCCGCTGGCTGAAGATATAATAAAAAATATTAATTCTTTTATTTTAAGGCAAAGTTTAGACGGTTTGTTATGGCGATACCCGTGTGAAGGAAATCACGATGTGGTACCCTATGATACAGACAGCGTATCGCTCTGCTCGTATTTTTTAGAAAAGCAAGGATACGAAGTGCGAAACAAAAAATTTCTCTTGTCGCTGATTACAGACGAAAATTATTTTCCATTTTACATCTATCCGAAAAGATTTTCGCCCCACTTACCCTTGCTGACAAACCTCAAGTTGTGGTGGTTTAACCGCAAAGTTCCGCGTTCAACTAATTATGTGAATAAAGGTTTAGCATTAACTGATGCTGAATTTTGCAGCACTTGTGTAAATCTGATGTATCTTGGTGACGAAGAGAGCGCCAAAAGTGTGTGGGAACGCATCCACCGCGATTTTCGCGAAATGGATATTAAATATCTGTACTATATTGACCACTACCGGGCATTTTATTTCTATGCCCGACTTTACGGTTACAATAAAAACTACCCTGTTACATCAGATGTTCAAACTGTAAGCAATTGGGTAAATCATCTATACGGGCATGGCGCTTTAAACGCAATGGATGCGGTACTACTCGCCAACGGCATGTTGCTATTCAATTACACTCCGGATATTCTTAAATCACTGACAAAACATATTTTTACTTACATTCACAATAAAGAGTACAGGAAACCGTACCCCTTTTACTCCAGCAATGCTGTAACCGATTACGCCCCGATGAGTGGTAAACCTCATTCCTATTTTGGTTCACCCGCTATTACAACAGCTCTCTTTCTGGAATTTTTACGCCTCTATAAATCATATACAGA
>JANWXI010000003.1 GCA_025057415.1 Chitinophagales bacterium | reverse complement strand
ATGTAAAATCACATAATTTCAACACAACCTCGCGGGTCGCCCGCTTTTCGGCGGGCGACCCGCATAAAACCACATTCCCATAAATTCCTAACCACAAACTTTTATTCTAACGCCTCAATACTTTCTCATCACAGAAACTCATCCCAAATAATCAGAACATATCATGAATTGAAATTTCACCGGGGTAACTAAACGACTACTTCAAAATTGAATATAGCGCTGTTTCACATCAGGAACTTTTTCATCGGGCAGGTGTGTTTTGTGGCGCGCCTGCTTGTATGTGGTAGCGCTACATCATATTTTGTAATAAAAATCACGCTCCACCCTCTGTCAGTTACATCGGCAAACTAGAGCCGAAGCATACTGCGGATGATTTGTAGGAGTAAAAATTAACGCTGAAAATTTTGGTGGGATACAAATCAACGCGCAGCTAACCCTCCCTGCATATACTCAACAAAGCGGTCAAACAGGTAGCGCGAATCGTGGGGACCCGGAGAACTCTCCGGGTGATACTGTACACTGAATGCCTTACGCCCTTTGATGCGGATGCCCTCTACGGTGCCATCGTTCAGGTTTATATGTGTCAGCTCCACAGTATCTGATTTTTGTAGCTCTTCCAGTGATACTTCAAATCCGTGATTTTGGGAGGTGATTTCGCAGAGACCTGTGAGCAGGTTTTTAACCGGGTGATTGGCGCCCCGGTGGCCGTGGTGCATCTTGCGCGTAGATACGCCACAGGCAAGAGCCAGCAGTTGATGCCCCAGGCAAATACCAAAAACCGGTTTACCGCTATCCAGTATTTTCCTGACGGCTTGAATAGCATACGTCATAGAGGCGGGGTCGCCCGGGCCGTTCGAGATAAAATATCCGTGCGGTTCAAATTTTTCCATCTCTTCAAAAGTGGTATTAGCCGGAAACACGCGCGCATACACGCCCCGCTCCGTCAGGCATTTCAGGATGCTCTCTTTAACACCGCAGTCGAGTACAGCTACTTTAAGCGGGTTGCTGTCGTTACCATAAGCGTAAGGTTTTGGTGTGGTGACGCTGATAGCCAGGTCGAGTCCGTTCATGTCGGGCACCTGGGCAAGTTTCTCCCGCAACGTAGCTATGTCGGTTGTTTCAGAGCTGATGATGCAGTTCATGGCGCCACGGGTGCGCACGTGCAGGGTCAGCGCGCGCGTATCAACATCGCTGATACCAACTAATCCGTTTCGCTCAAAATATTCCTGCAGCGTTTCAGTGGCGGTTTGCCGCGAATGGGCGTGGGCGGTGTAGCGTTTCGTAATCAGTCCGGAAATTTTCACCGTGTCCGACTCCACTTCGCTGTGGTGTGCTCCGTAATTGCCGGTATGCACATTGGTCATGATGATAATTTGCCCGTAGTAACTCGGGTCAGTGAATATTTCCTGATAACCGGTCATGGAGGTATTGAAACAAATTTCACCGGCAGTAGTGCCGATTTTCCCAACCGATTTACCGTAAAACACGGTGCCGTCTGCCAGAAGCAACACAGCGGGCGAAGGAGTAAAGGTACGGCTCATGAAAGTGCAAATATGAAATCTTTCACCGCGTGGCACAAATTCTAAGTGTGCCACCTGTCAAATAATTATACACAATGCTGATAAAATACCCGTGCATTATGGAAACTGTCCTTGCCCAATGGCGCAAGGCGCGATGCCTGTAAGCGTTATGAATAACCCGTACGAAACTGTGTCTCTTGCGCAGCAGATGTAACCGGGAAAAATTTACGTATGAGCCGGCGCCGGATTGTCTGCCATTTTACAGCTCTTCGCGTATCCACCACAATATAAGCGCTCCCGCAAAGCATATCACTGCCATAATGCACACGGCATATACCACGTTGGTATCGCGATGAAAAAACGGCTGCGATAAAAATCCGATCAGGCACAGGCGCAAAAACACATTGAGCATGAAAAAAATACTGCCGGTACGGCCGATGATGTGATTTGGCACGTGGTGAAACATGTACGTAACCCGCTGTATTCTGATGGAGGCATTGCAGGAGCCAATCACAAAATTAGCAGCATAAAACATTCTTGCTGAGTGGTGGGTCAGCATCGTGAGGTACATGATGCCGCTCAACGCACTGAGCGCAATGATGCCCCGCACAGCATCCTTCTCTTTAAATATGCGAGTGGTGATAATTCCTGCCAGCAGCGCGCCTGCTGAAAAGGCCATATCGCTCAGGGCATACACATCTCCCCCCATACGAAGGTAGTCGTTGACATACAGGGTAGATACGTATGTGCCGAACACCAAAATGGTAAGAAACACGAGCAGCGAAGCGTTGCCGAAGTGTAACATCGCCACGTGGCTGCGCAGGTAGCCGATACCGGCAGCAAGGCGATGGCGCAGGCGCCCTGTGTCTGTTTTCCGCTCTCCGGCGGGTAGCGCGCGTATGCGCCATATCAACACCAATGTGATCATGTATGCTGCGATGCCGAGCGAAAAAATTTCGTGAATTTTCCAAGCCGGCAAATAAATCTCAATCGGGTATCGGGTGAGCGGAAGGTGCATCTCTCCCCGGTAACCGTGCAACAACAGAGCGGCTAAGCCGCCGGATATGGTGAAAGCAATCTGCCCCTGAATTTCTAACAGTGATGTGACACGGGCATAGTCGTGCTTATCGGTAATTTCCTGTGCATACGCATAAAGGTTCGGGAAATGAATGTTGTATATAAATGCCGTAGAGGCAAATACCAGCGCCGGCCATGCCCAGTGCAACCCGTCAGCTACAAAACCCACAAGCGATACGATACTGCTTACTGCAAAACCAAACAGGTTGGTGAACAGAAAAATTTTTCTGCGGTCGTAGCGGTCAATTAGCGCGCCGGCGTACATCCCCCACACGAGCGATATGCAGGTAACAGTAAAGTAAATTTTGCCAAAAAGAGCGGAACGGTGAATGATGCCTGTAAAGTACCACGGCACCGCCAGCATTGCCACACCTTGCGCTACACCGGTAATGGTGTTAGCCAGCAGCAACAGATATATGGCACTCCGGTTTTTCAAGACGGGCAAAAGTATCAATTCGGATGAGTGACATATACGCTAATCCTGCTCAGTTTTGACGAGGTAGATGAATAATACTCAGTAGCAGGCGCAATCGTATTCGTTCTCTAAATCAATGCAGGTGATGACGCGCTGCTCGGTTTCGCATTGTGCCACCACCACGCGCACCAGTTGGCGGTCGGGGGTGCGGGCTTCGTAAGCGTAAACGGGGCAGGGCTTTTTGGCAGGGTCACTTTTGCGTGCGTTTACCTTACCACGAGCAAGTACGTAGCGTATCTCTTCTTCAGAGATGTTTCTGCAATCCATACGGCACCGGGCATGCCTGGTGAGCGTGAGGGGCAATTCCCCGGCAGGTTGGCTGTCTGCCTTCGCTGTTTCTTCGGTGGCAGGTCTTGCTGTAGGTGACTGCTTTTGGCTCGGTTCACAGGCACATAACCACAAAGATATCACCATCGGAATGGTGAGGCCGTTGGAAAGGGAAAAAGTCGTGAAGTGCATCTCACGCGCAAATAAAAATCGTTTTGAGTGCATTTTATCGGTAGGGCCGCAAACGTAACAAACAAAAACTGTTACCATTATATGTTGCCATAATTAAAGCAGAGTTGTTAAATGTGAGCATCCGGAATTGGGAGCGTTCAAACATCCATACGGCAAGGAACTTGATACATTCATGTTACAAAAATGCTTGCGGATAATCTGAAAGATTTTTTTCGCAGGTTCTATTCAATTATTCCGGGTCACATAGCGATGAATGTGTTTAGCGTTTACTCACTCATAAGGTATGGTTGTTTTACTTCCAAATAAATCGCTCAAGTCATTGCTTTACCTAATTTAGCCGCATGGCGAGCAACAGTTTCGGAGAGATATTCCGCATCACCACTTTTGGCGAGAGCCACGGACCCGGCATTGGGGTAGTGATTGACGGTTGCCCTGCCGGGCTTGAGTTTGACCGCGACTTCATCAACCGGCAGATGCAGAAACGCAGGCCCGGACAGAGCGCGCTTACCACAGCCCGGCAAGAGGCAGACGAAGTGGAAATTCTCTCCGGCGTTTTTGAAGGGAAAACCACCGGAGCGCCAATCGCCATGTTTATCCGCAATACGGATGCGCGCAGTGCCGATTACGAGAATTTGAAAACCGCATATCGCCCTTCCCATGCCGATTATACGTATGAGGTTAAGTATGGATTGCGCGATTATCGCGGCGGAGGGCGCGCCAGCGCGCGCGAAACCGCTGCCCGCGTAGCTGCCGGAGCCGTAGCTCAACTATTATTAAACAAATTTAATATACAAATATTTGCTTATGTATCTGCCGTAGGGGCGGTGAAATGTCCGTTGCCCTACACCGAGCTTCCTTTGCGCGAAATTTACGCGCATCCGGTGCGTTGTCCGCATGGTGAAACCGCTCTGCAGATGCAGCAGTTAATTGAGAAGATGCGCGACGCAGGCGACACCATTGGCGGCATCATCACCGGCGTGATTAAAGGTTGCCCGCCCGGCTTGGGTGAACCCGTCTATGCCAAGCTACATGCCGAACTGGGCAGGGCTATGCTAAGCATCAATGCCGTGCACGGTTTTGAGTACGGAAGCGGTTTTGCCGGTACTATACACCCCGGCAGTGAACACAACGATGCTTTCGCAACCGGTGTCGGCCGTGAGGTCATTACGCGCACCAATCACTCCGGCGGCGTTCAGGGCGGTATCAGCAACGGAATGGATATTTATTTCAATGTGGCGTTTAAGCCCGTGGCTACGATAAAACAAACCCAGCAAACCATCAACCAACAAGGCGAGCCGGTGAGTATAACGATGAGCGGCCGCCACGACCCTTGTGTATTGCCGCGAGCTGTGCCGGTAGTAGAAGCTATGAGCGCTATCGTAATAGCCGATGCGCTGTTACGTCATCGCCTGAGCCGTTGTTGATTGAAAAGGCATGTATCGCGCGCCTTGCTATATTCGCCTCTGTGGGCAGTAGTACTATTGAACAGTTTGACGAGCAGATAAGCATCTGCCGCGATATTTTTGCCAAAAAAACTTACGACTACGGCACCGCGTGGCGCGTGCTCCGTCCGCAAGCCGTTACCGACCAACTCTTCATCAAAGCCCGCCGCATCCAAACTATATCCCGTGCGCAGCAACGTATGGTAAATGAAGACGAACGCACTGAATACATCGGCATTGTCAATTACGCCATCATCGGCCTCATACAATTAAAGTTAAAAGATGATAATCATCTGGAACTTACCCCGGAAGAAGCATTAACATTGTACAACCGCGAGGTAGCTGACATCCGGCAACTGTTGCTCGCCAAAAACCACGACTATGGTGAGGCATGGCGCGATATGCGCGTAAGCTCATTTGCCGACCTTATACTAATGAAGCTCATGCGTATTAAACAAATAGAAGACAACGCCGGCCATACGCTTATCAGCGAAGGCATTGATGCCGGATACCGCGACATCGTCAACTATGCTGTTTTTGCCCTTATTAAACTTAACGAAAAAAAATAATGTTTTAATCGGTTAAACATTAAACATTATCAGGTATGACTGTGTACACCATCTTCACTTACGTAGGCATAGCTGCCCTGCTGCTCACCCTGCTTCGCTACCGGTTTGCCCGGCCTTCAAACGTTTTAATATGCTATCTGCAAAACTTCACAGGCGCGTTGTTTATCTTTTCCGGATTTGTGAAAGCCATTGACCCGCTGGGTACATCGTACAAAATGCACGAGTACTTTGAAAAATTTGCTGAAGAAGGTTTGTGCCCGGTTTGGGAATATCTCGCCACCTGGAGCACTCCTATGAGTATTCTGATGATTGCCGCTGAATTATTTTTCGGTTTTATGCTCATCATCGGCTGGATGCCGCGCTTTACCGTAACGATTATCTGGTGGTTGACTTTATTTTTCACCTTGCTTACCGGATACACTTATCTCTCGGGTTATTGCATTTCTTCACTTTTTGTGGCGCTGTCGGTAGCGGCTATGGTTGTGTTGGGCGCTGTGCCGCTCATCGGGCGCGCCAATGTGCGCAACCTGGTATTGCTGGGAGGGCTCCTCTTTGTAGCAGGATTGTTTTTGTGGTTTCGCAGCCCTTCGTTTGGTTGTGCCTTTACCGATACAAAAATGAAAGTGACCGATTGTGGATGCTTTGGCGACTTTATTAAACTAAAACCCTGGGAAACTTTTTACAAAGATGTATTTCTGGATGTGCTCATTCTGGCGCTTGTATTGGGTTATAAGGAAATAAAACCGGTTCTCACCGGCTTACGGCAAACCCTTACTGCAGTAGTGACAGGGGTTGCAGCATTAGCCGTGTGCCTGTATCATGTGTACGGAAACGAGCCATCCATTGATTTCCGTCCGTACAAAATAGGCAACGATATCGCGGCGTTGCGTAAAGAAGTAAAACCCGCCGTGATAGAAATGACCTTCATCTATAAAAACAAAAAAACAGGAGAGATGCGCTCATTCGCCATGAACGAACTGAGCAGTATCAATAGCGATGAGTGGGAATTTGTAGATCGCAAAGATGTGGTGAAAGACCCCGGCATACCGGCTAAAATCAACAACCTCTTTATTGAAAACGAAGAAGGTGTAAACGTTACCGATTCGCTTTTGGCAGAACCCGGATATTCGTTTTGGGTGATATCGCCCGACGTCGGCAAAGCAAATCTTTCGGCTTTTGAACAACTGCGCGAACTGGCAGCTACGGCGCGTAAGTCGGGAGCATCATTCTATGCCATTGTGCGCAACGAAGGTAACATAGAAGATTTTCGCAAACGCATAGGAGCTGACTACCCGTTTCTCTATGCGGATGAAACTCCGCTTAAGACAATCATCCGCTCCAATCCCGGCCTCGTGTTGCTACGCAAAGGAGTGGTGGTTAACAAATGGCACCATCGCCACCTGCCTACATCCGATGAATTGCGCAAGCTGTATTTTACACAACAGTAATTATAAACGTGCGTGGAATTGCTCAAATACATAGCATCGCGATTGCTTTCGGGTATCACCGTTATGTTTGGCGTCATACTCGTTATATTTTTTTTGTTCAACATCATGCCCGTGAACTCTGCTCGGCTCACGTTGGGGCAGCGTGCCGATGTGGCGTCTGTGCAAGCCATTGAAAAAGAATTTCGCCTGCATTTGCCTGCTGCCCGCCGTTTGATGCTGTACATCAATGATTTGCTGCCCCTTTCGCTTCACCGCCTGCAGGATCAGGACTCACCTTCGTATTTAGAGCCGGATGAAGTAAAATATATTCCCCTGTTGCATATCGGCTCCCTCACCCTTGTGCTCAAAGCTCCGTATCTTGGCAAATCTTTTCAAAACAGAAGACCCGTAAGCGTGTTAATTGGTGAAAAAATTTTCCCCACCGCCATGCTGGCGCTTTCTGCTATGCTGTTTGCCTCTGCGCTAGGTATTGTGCTTGGCACTATAGCCGCCGTAAAACAATACAGCGTCTGGGACAACGCCATTCTTGTACTCTCAACGCTCGGCATTTCGCAGCCCGCACAGATATCCGGGCTTATCATCGCCATGGTATTCGGGTATTATCTCGCTGACTACACCGGGCTGGGTGTAGCCGGCTCCCTTACTACGCTCGACATGGAAGGAGAAGTAATCGTATGGAAAAACCTCATTCTCCCCGCGCTGGCGCTGGGTGTCCGTCCGGTTTCCATCATCACTCAACTTACGCGCAGCAGTGTGCTAGATGCCCTGCATCAGGATTACATACGCACTGCCAAAGCCAAAGGGCTGAGCCATTTCACCGTCATTTTCAAACATGCACTCCGCAACGCGCTTAACCCGGTGGTCACGTCTATCTCAGGTTGGTTGGCGGCGCTCTTAACCGGCGCTGTGCTCATTGAAAGTGTATTTACGTATGACGGCCTCGGCACGCTCACCATCAATGCCCTGAAAATGTTTGATTTTCCGGTTGTGATGGGCTGTGTGTTGTTTGTAGCATTTGTTTTTGTGGTGATGAATATCTTCACCGATATTCTTTATTCGCTGCTCGATCCGCGCGTAACCGTAAAAGCTTAACCCATGACGCGCGTAAAGTTGTTGTGTTTCATATTCGCAGTCATAACGACAAAAATAACTCATGCCATATCCAAAGATACGGTCATCATACGAGGTACCGTTTATGATTTGTACCTTAACAGGCCATTAGCCGGAGTGAGCGTTATTCATTCTGCCTGGGGGCAGACCACGGTTACAGATATTTCGGGTAAATTCACCATCCGTGCTCTGCGCACAGATACGTTGTTTCTGTTTTATCCTGCATACCGCACGCTGCGTTTTTCGGTAGCCGACTCCGCTCCGCAACAAACTTACAATCTGGTTTTGGGGATAGAGCCGCTGCAAACCGGTATAGGGCAGGCCGTTATTATCAAAGCCCCCAAAACCCTCGAACAGATAGAGCGCGAGCGCAGAGAACTCGGCAAAACACCCGAAGAACTGGAACGACCTGTCATAGAGCCGTTTACCAGCCCCATCAGCGCCCTCTATGATATGTTTTCGCGCCGCGCCCGCGAACGCGAGAAACTCAAACAACAAATCGTGGAAGACGACCGCCGCAAAATTATGCGCGAATTGCTGGATTACTTCAACGAAAATCAACTGATAGACCTGCCCGAATCCTATTACGAAGATTTTATCCGTTTTAGCGAAATCAGTATCGAATTCCTGAAGTACAGCACCGATTACGAAATAACCCGACGCGTGGTAGAGGAGTACAATCGCTACGGGCGGCTCAACGGCATCATCAAATAATCGTTCTGTACTCTTTTCAACGGCATATTTATACGCAAAGCGGCATACACTATAAAACACCAATTACAAGCGCCCCGCGTAATTTCGTTTGACATGAGCGCCACCTTTCGGGCGGCTGCTTAAAGCTGCCACAGCAACTTACGAAATTTTAACTTGAGTGCTTTTAAACACCGGGTAATATACCGGTGTGTGCGGGCGTTCATTAAAATATGTATCTGCTTCTGATAATTCCATTCCTGCTGCAAACAGTGCAAACATCCAGCTTTGGCAAAAAGCTTTCAGATGCAGCCATTGCACTTACACATCAACATGTTACCTACGATGCTGCCTATCGCGTTATTCCGTACCCGGGCGGGGATGTACCATCTGACCGCGGTGTGTGCTCCGATGTTGTTATACGGGCATACCGACGGCTGGGAGTGGATTTACAGCGACTGGTTCATGAGGATATGAAACGCAACTTTAATGTTTATCCGCGCCTTTGGGGTCTTTCGCAGCCCGACCCCAACATTGACCACCGCAGAGTACCCAACCTGATGACTTATTTTGCCCGGCATAGCACCGTAAAACCCATCAGTAAGGATGCATCGGATTATGTACCGGGCGACATTGTTTGCTGGCGGCTTACCGGTAACCTTACACACATCGGGATAGTGGTGGAGCCAAAATCACCGGATGGCAGGCGGCATTTGATTGTACACAACATCGGAGCGGGACAGGTAATGGAAGATGTGCTCTTCGCTTATACCATAATCGGTCACTACCGGTACGAGCGAACGGGAGGCGTACCCTGATGTATAAGTTAACTGAATAAAAAAAGCCGGCTAGGGTTAAGCCGGCTTTAAGAAACGGGCAATATATGTTTATACCGTTGTATCTTCTATCGTAGCGTTGGGGGCATTTTTCTTCACACTCTCAATGCCGTTTTCGCGGCTGCTCTCTGACTCGTACATTTCGCTTGTACCGATTACCTGACCGTTGCCGGCTTTTAGGTTGAAGAAAAACTTGCCGTTGCTGGAAGTTTTGCGTTCGTAGCGGCTGTCGTCAGGGCTGTTTTTCTTAACGCTTTCGATGCCGTTGAGGCAAGATGCTTTAGAGCTGTACCCTTCGCTGGCTAAAATGTTTTGACCATTACCAGCAAGTAAATTAAACTGGTATTCACCGTTGGCGCGTGTTTTAATGACGAATTTTCCCATAATGCTTTGTGTTTTTGGAGTGAAAAAATGTGTTTGTTTACTGCAATAATTTTGCCAAACTTAATAAGCTTCTCCATATAAACGCCTGAAATCTTCGCGACTTACCGGCTTAGGGTTGTTGGGATGTGCAAAATCGGCAATGGCCAAGTCGGCTAAAGTTTCCAGGTGTTCCGGTTTTACTCCTATGTCGCGGAGGCGGTGGGGTATTCCAATCCGGCTGTTGAGTTCAAACAGGAAGTTTACCACTGCTTCGCCTGAGTTTTCCTTAAGTCCCAATACAATTGACATTCTGGCAAATTTTTCTTCACAACCGGCTATATTGAAGCGCATACCATAGGGGATGTTCACAGCATTGGCTAAGCCATGGTGTGTATCTAACAATGACGATAAAGGATGCGCCATGGAATGTACTACTCCTAAACCTTTTTGAAAAGCCACAGCTCCCATCATGCTGCCGAGCAGCATGTCGGCACGGCTTTTTTCATCGGGGCAGTTAACGGCTTTGTCCAGCGCGCCGGCTATCAGCCGCATACCTTCCAGCGCGATGCCATCGCACATAGGGTGGTAGTTTTTGGCAAGGAAAGCTTCCATGTTGTGTGTAAGTGCATCCATCCCGGTAGCAGCTGTAATGAAAGGTGGCAGTTGCATGGTCAACTGCGGGTCGGCAAAAACGATCTTTGCCATCAGCTTAGGCGAAAAGAGTATCTTCTTCTGATGCGTCACGTCATCGGCTATGATGGCGCTGCGTCCTACTTCGCTTCCGGTGCCTGCTGTGGTGGGTACGGTTATAAAATGGGGGACATCGTTTGTTACATACACATCGCCACCTACCAGGTCGTCATACACAAACAAATCCTCTCGGTGGTTTACCCGCAGCACTATGGCACGTGCCACATCTAAAGCTGCGCCTCCGCCTATACCAATCACGCAGTCGGCTCGGTGTTGGTCATATACATCCGTGCCCGCATATACATCGCTTTTTACAGGGTTTTTGTGAATATTGCTGAATACCTCTGCCGATACAACAGAACGTAGATCGTCCAATACTTTTTTGAAAAAATCAAGCTGAGACACATTGGGGTCGGTAACCACCAAAGGGCGCTTCAGGTTATGTTTTTGCAAATAGCCCGGCAGTTCCTTCACTGCCCCAAAACCAAAGCGGATAACAGTAGGGAAATTGAACTGTATTACACCCATTGCAGCGTTTTTGTAATAAAAAGCATTTGCGTGCGCAAATGAAATCGGAAATTATCAACGGGCAAAGTATTATCTCCGATGGGTATGGAAGTGGCAGTGACAACCGGAGCTAACGGAGCAACATAGAGGTGTGTTTAAATTAAATATGTTATTTATATAAATTTACTTTAATATTTTGTGACTTGTGAAACCACCCCTACAAATGATTTGCGGTTCCTGATGGCGCAGGGTACGTTGATTAGGAATAAAAAAGAAGCTGATTACGCTTTGCCATTGCGGGCGACTGCCTTATTGTTTTTGCGGATTTATGGCTTTGGTTTTAACCTGCAGATTTTCGAAGTTATGAAGGGGGGTTTCTACGCTTTGAGTGTTGGTGAGCCAGTCGGGAATATTGCCGCCGGGGTTAGAGGTGTATTCGTTGGTGACCTCTGTGCCGCCATTGACAGGCACCAGGCGCCAGGTGGACACTAAATGCTCAATTCGCACGTAGTTCTCGTTTTCGCGGATATAGCGTGGCTCAGAGGTTTGCGTAACGGTAATAATGCCGGTTTTCTCATCGCGCATGATTTTAATACGTACTACGCAGTCGCGGTCTTTTATGGGCCAGGGGGCATTAAGTATCATGTGTACGATATACTCATTATCGCTCAGGCGCGCCACGATGCGGGCTTTGGCGCAGTGCGTCATCCAGGTGTGGTAATTTTCGAAGTCGGTGATAAGGCGCAGCATTTCTTCGGGCGTAGCTTTGACCCACATCACGGCTTTGGCATCGCGCAGTTTACCCCACTTACTTTTTTTGGTAAAAATCTTGATACCCTTGCGTTCCCGTTCAAAGACCCACTCGCTTGCTTCCTGGTAAAGTTTAAAAGAAGTAGCCGTAGAGCATACAAGCGCCAGTGCGATAAACCTCAGCAAGTATTTCATAAAACGAATTTAGTGATATTTACGATACACCTTCAAATATATTTTAGTACAATTTTTTCGGGTAAAAGTTTGCTCAATGAAGTCCTTTGGCGCTGAGCCAGCGCTCGGCTTCGAGAGCTGCCATGCAGCCGGTACCGGCTGCAGTTACGGCCTGGCGATAGACCTTATCTTGCAGGTCGCCACAGGCAAATACACCCTCTACGTTAGTTTGTGTGGTGCCGGGTTTTGTGATTACGTAACCTTCGTTGTCGGTTTGTATGTAATCTCTGAAAATATCTGAGTTGGGCTTGTGACCAATCGCCACAAAAAAACCTTTGATTGGGATAACGAAGGTTTCACCGGTTTTGTTGTTACGCACACGCACGGCCTCTACGGCATTTTCACCGAGTATCTCATCAGTTTCGGTGTTCCAGTAAATGCGAATGTTGGGTGTTTTCAATACGCGTTCCTGCATAATTTTGGAGGCGCGCATCACATCGCGGCGCACGAGCATGTGCACCTGTGTACAAAGCTTGGAAAGGTAAAGTGCTTCTTCGCATGCCGTGTCACCGGCGCCCACGATGGCCACTTCGGAGTTTTTATAGAAAAAACCATCGCAAACGGCACAAGCGCTAACGCCCGAGCCGTTTAGCCGTTTTTCGCTTTCCAGACCCAGCCATTTTGCTTCGGCACCGGTAGCCAGTATTACGGCATCGGCCTCCAGGAGGGTGGTGTCGTCCACCCACACCTTTTTGGGCGAAACCGAGAAGTCCACCTTCGTAACCACACCAAAACGGATGTCTGTACCAAACCGTTCGGCTTGCTTTCGGAAATCCTCCATCATGTTAGGGCCGAGCACACCGTTGGGATAACCCGGGTAATTTTCCACTTCGGTGGTGTTCATTAGCTGTCCTCCTTGAAGCAGTCCGGTTATCATAACGGGTTTCAGGTTGGCGCGTGCCGCATAAATGGCTGCTGTGTAGCCGGCAGGACCGGAACCGATAATCAAACAGTGGATTCGCTGCATATTTTCATAAATTTTTGTCTGATAATACAACTAACCTCAAACAGAGGGCGGGCGAAAATAATGATGCTGAGCAAATAAACGATTTGCTACAAGGCATTTGGTAAGGTAGTACATCCTTCGCTGTTATATGACTGCATTTTGTTGCTGAAGTAATAACGCTGCCGTTACCGAAAATGTTGAGACCCGCTACAAGCGAACCGTAACCCCTGAACATATTGCGACACAATTGTGAGTTGTCAGAGACGAGAATGGCTATATTTCTGTAAAAAAATGCAATTATTGCGTGGTTGTACCAACCGTGAACGGCAACCTTATCAAACGCATTAAAGAACTGTGGAATGACCGGGGCAACCGGTTTGTGATACAGGTAGTAGGTATTTATCTATGCTGGAAGCTGCTGTATTACATAATTGAGAACGATAAAGGGATTGTGCGCATTTTTTGGCTTAAGTTGGTAAAAGGTATGGGTGTGCTGTATGCCGAAATTACCCATCGGCTACTGCTGATGATGAGTGTACCGAATGAGCGTATTGCGCATGCGGTAAAACACACCGAAAGTCAAAAAGCGATTACAATTGATGAGCATTGCTTAGCAATACCTGCCATGTTTATTTTCAGCGCCTGTATTGCGGTGTTCAGTGGTTCCTGGAGGAATAAAATCTGGTTTATCCCGCTGGGGGTGTTGGGTATTGCAGGTATTAATATTGCCCGGGTAACGGTGCTTGCCTTTGTTCATTTTTATCTGCCAGACATTTACTTTATTTTCCACCACTCTTTTGCGTTTATTATCATTACATATTCATTAGTTTTTTTGCTGATTCGTTTTTGGATGAAGTATTTAAGTGTAGTTGAGTAAATTTGCATTATGTTACAGCATATCACGTTTCCGTTCCGGAATGAAAGCGTTGTGGCCGATCCTGTCCCCAACAAACTGCGGCGGATTGTCACTTCGGCTGTACTGTTGCTGGCTGCCAATATTATTACACAGCTCGCGATTCAGATTTACATCTACATTTTCACTACAGCGCTCGGATACGATACAACGTTTGGTTACCACTGGGTGGTAGCCAAGCCCTTTGCATGGGATATGTGGGGGAGTGTACGCGTGGTGGCAATATATGGCATGCCCCCGATTTTCTGTCTAATAGGAGCGTACATCGTTCAGTTTGTATTCATTAACTACAGCGCTACCGCCACACGCAAAAAGCTCTTTTATATATGGCTGCAAACCTGTATGGTTAACACATTTTTGGTACAGGTGTTTATACTGCCTGCAGGAACTAAAGGAGGCCTTACCGGGTTTTATCAGACCTTTTCTATTGTGGCCACATGGTTTCGCGCGGAGGGGTACTATTTCATTCCGTTGAGCTTTGCAGCAGCCATAGCAGCTATTGGCTGGGGTATTTTCATTGCTCCGCAACTGCACACGTATTCCTTCTCTTCGCGTCTAATTCAAACCCGCGAGGGCAAAGATGCTATCACGAGACAAGTATTTCTTTTTCCGGTAATGATAGCTGCCCCCTTCATAGCGCTGTTCAGCAACCAATACTCGTTTTTTGTGCATGTTCTGTTTGTGGCATTCCTTGCCCTGATGTATATCGGGGTAATCATACGCCACCGGACAGATCATAGCGTAGTGCTCTGCACCAAGGAAGATTTCCTTAACCGTATCAGTTGGATTGAAATCGCCATAACAGCCGTAATCTGGATTACCGTCATATTGCTGTTTAACAAATAATTAACTTAACTGATGTTTCTTAACGTTTCGTAACACACGGTGCGCTTGCTGAATATCAGAAACTCCTATTTTCGGCAGTTGATAAAATTTAAAATGAGTATCCGAAGTATTGCAAACCATATTTGGCTAACGGCCATTTGGACAATACTGCTGGCGAGCACCCGCGCACAGATTTTGAATCCTGTAAAGTGGACCTGGAAAGCCAACGAAGATGCCAAAGGTGAATACACTCTGGTTTTTACTGCAAAGATTGACCCGAAGTGGCATGTTTATTCACAGTTCATCGGTGAGGGAGGGCCGGTACCTACCTCGTTTAATTTTGAAAACAATGCAAATGTTGAGCTGGTGGGCAAAACCACAGAAACCGGTGTCAAAGTACATGAGGGGCACGACCCTGTATTTGAGATGCAACTCAAATATTTTGAAACCGGAATGACCTGTACCCAAAAGGTAAAAGTAAAATCCGATACAAAATTGAAGGGTTATTTGGAGTACATGGTGTGTGATGATGAACGCTGCCTGCCGCCCACACAGGTAGAATTTGAATTTGATTTGAAAGGGAAATCTTCTGCAACTCCTTTAAAGACAGATACCGTTACAAAAGGAAGTGGACCTCCCGTCCCTCCCGTAGATAAAGTTACACCAGCAAAAGAAGATACGCGTGCTGAATTGATAACCAAAGATACTGCCTCATGTAACTTTGGCAAGAACGGATTTGACCCGGCGCAATTTGGAGTAGCCCGGAAAAATTGTGGTAAACAGGTAAACACCGTTTCGGTGTGGAGCGCTGTTACCGAGGGCTTTGTGTGGGGGTTGCTGGCTGTGTTCATGCCGTGCGTGTTTCCGATGATACCCCTCACCGTGAGCTTTTTTACAAAGCGCAGCGAGGCAAGGGGAGGCGGCAAAACAGCCGCTCTTCTTTATGCGGGAAGTATTGTGTTGATATATTTTTTGTTCTCACTCCCCTTTGTGGTACTCGGCTCATCGCAGGACTCACTCAATAGTTTCAGCACAAACCCTGTGGTGAACATGATTTTTTTTATCGTTTTTGTAGTATTTGCTTTTTCGTTTTTTGGTTTCTACGACATATCGCTGCCGAGCAGCATTGTCAATAAAAGCGAAGCCGCCAGCAATGCTGCCGGATACGTAGGTATTTTTTTTATGGCGCTCACTCTTGTACTGGTATCGTTTAGCTGTACGGGTCCGCTGCTGGGAAACCTGATCGGCAACGCCTACAGCAGCCAGGGCGGTAAGATGAAGCTGATGGCGGGCTTCACATCGTTCGGCACAGCGCTCGCACTGCCGTTTGCGCTGTTTAGTTTGTTTCCGCAATGGCTCAAAAGATTACCGCGCAGCGGCGGTTGGATGAACACGTTTAAAGTGACGCTGGGTTTTGTAGAATTGATATTGGCTGTAAAATTTCTGGCAAATGCCGATAACGTATCGCACTGGGGTATTATGAAACGTGAAATTTTTCTGGGGTTGTGGGCGGCTCTGGGCTTTGCATTGTTTTTGTATCTGATTGGGGTGTTCCGGTTTACCAAAGAGCATGCCGATGGTAAAATCAGTTGGGGGCGCTACGCTTTCTCGCTGGTAGCCCTCGCCTTTGCAGGTTATTCTGCCTATGGCATGTACTGTCACGAAGTGCCGCTTTTCAGCGGATTTCCGCCCCCCAAAACGCAGGAGTTTTCGTGGTGTGTGGACTGCAAAAACCCCTGCCCGCAAAACCTTAACTGCTACCACGATTATTGCGAAGCGATGGATGCGGCGCGTCGCCAAAACAAACCCGTGTTACTCGACTTTACCGGGTATGCCTGTCAGAACTGTCGCAAAATGGAAGAGAACGTTTGGAGCCAACCCGAAATTCACGAACTGCTCAGTAATAAATTCATTGTGCTTTCGCTCTATGTGGACGACCGCCGTGCTCTGCCCGAGTCGGAACAGTACTTTTCACATGTACTCAATAAGAAAATCGTTACCATCGGCAATAAGTGGAGCGATTTGGAACAAACATGCTTTAACAACAACACCCAGCCCCTATATGCCATTATCAACCCTGAGGGAAAGCTTCTCAACGACCCTCGCGGCTACACGCCCGACATCGCCACTTATCGCGACTGGCTGATGTGTGCTCTGCGTTAGTTTACTTACTACATGAAGCTGAGTTTAGCAGTGCACTAAATCGCTGCAAATGCAACAGGTATACTGAAAGGTATATTATTTTAGGTAGGGCACATTAATACCCCATAATATACCAAATGATGTGGGGTAGTAATTAGCAATTGTGCTTATCTTCAAAAATTTAAACAACAAAGAGATGTAATGACTTATTTAATTATGGGGTGCCCCCGCTGCTGCGCGTAGCCCTGCGAAGCGCAGCAGCGGGGTCGGGCTTGCTACGGGGTACGCTGCCGCTCCCGCCGCGCCCGCAAGTATTTTTTAAGCAGCGGTGCGGGCGCGGCCGCTTCGCTCCGCTCGCGCCCTCCGCATCCCTCACCCGAATATACGTGGTTATCATAAAACTTCAATCATCCAACTCCGGTTCCCTCAGGGCACAGTAATACGGCTCATCCTAAAACTTTACACAACCTTTCGGGTCGCCCGCCATTTGCAGGCGACCCGAAAAAAACTAATTCAATAATACACATTATTTCCCCTGAAATTACCTACCATTCAAACACAATTCGTTGATGCTTAGTATTCAGGCAGCTAATAATGCAGTTATTTGTTCAAATTCTGCGACATTTTACCCCTCAGCAACGTTTTCAAAACTATCAAGCATGCTGCGGGTGGTTCTATCGCCTACTTCAGCGATACGCTTTCCATTACCCTGGCAGCCAACACAGGGGTGATTAAACGACTATTTCATATTTCCCGCAACAGTAAACACAATCAGCACTCAATCAGCACACCCCCAGCAATTATTGGTAAACAACTGCGGCGTTTTTTTTATGAATAGGACTGTTTGCGTTATTTTTACCAATATTTTTTACAGAAACAGTTTCACTATGAGAATATATAAAAAAACTTTTGCATGTATTTTTGTTTTCATATCATTATTTGAGTTGCACTCTCAAAACAACGTAGGCATCGGTACGCCCACACCCGACCCCAAAGCCATTTTGGAGTTGCAGGCAAACGATAAAGGGCTGTTGATACCGCGTCTCACAACGGCGCAGCGCATATCGTTAGCGCCTGCGCCGGCAGCGCTTTTGGTTTATGATACAGATGTAAACTGTTTCTTCTTCTGGAACGGGTCATCGTGGGTGAACCTCTGTACTCCGGTGGTACCAGGACCCACCGGTCCCACCGGTGCTACGGGTTCAACTGGTCCTACAGGCAGCACCGGCGCTACCGGCCCTACCGGCGCTACGGGTCCAACAGGTAGTACAGGGGCTACAGGAGCTACGGGACCCACAGGCCCTACGGGAGCAACAGGCCCCACCGGTCCCAACACCTATTGCCCTGCAGCCAGTGTGAATACCATACCTTTGTTTTCTACGCCCACAGAGTTGTGCAACTCGGTTATACATCAAAACGGGAATAACATTGGCATACACACCACGAGCGCGAGCGTATCGCTGGAGATTAACACCACCGATGGGCTAAAAATTCCTGCCGGCACTACGGCACAGCGTCCTGCAGGGGCGGTACCCGTGGGGACTATCCGCTATAATACTACCCTTGGCACTACAGAGATTTATACCGGAACCTGCTGGCAAAACATCAACACCCCTCCGATTGGTTATACGTATATACAGTGGTTCAATGCTGCTGACCCGAATGTAATTTTTCCGTGTACGCAATGGATAGCTACCGATATTGATAACGGACAGTTTATACGCGCCCGCGGCGGAAATGCCAACGTAGCCAGCAATGCTGCCCTCACTGGAATCACTCAGGACCACGCCATACAAGACCACAGCCACCCGGCTTCGCTCACCATCCAATCAGCTACAAACCTGCAAACCGACGCTGCCGGAGATCATCAACACACAGTCAGTTCACGCTTTCACGGGCAGGACTTTGAAGGTGGCGACAACTGCTCTTTCAATCTTTTTAGCGGTGACGACAACGCCTGGCCGAGTTGCGCTAACCCCGCCACGGCCACACACAACACTACGGTAAACGGCAATCACACACACACCATCCCCGACCATACGCACACCGGCTCCGTGACTGTGGGTAACGTTTCGGGCGCCAATGTGGCACCGGAAACCCGCCCCACGAATGTGGCTGTTATCTTTTGGCGCAGGGTGAACTGAAAAATCAGAAGGAAAAACGTGAGATGCTGAAAGATTTCGTAGGTTGATGCGATAGCATGTTTTATCAATTTACTGAAGAAAGATGTCTTGCAAGGGAGCGTTTAGATGTATGAAACTTATGTAGCGCAAAGTTGCGCAGTAGATTCTGTATAGTAGGGCATAGCTGAATTGCGCTGATGTGTGGGAGCGCGAGGGGATGAGATGAAGAAGATTTGGTTGCGTAATACAATTTTAGTTTGTGCTGTTAGTAGCGGTTGGTTTACGCATGTAGTCCTACGAATGCATGGTGTATCGTTTGTGTGATTGGTTTGTAGCTAATGTGTGTGAGAGCCGGTTTTCTGTAGTATGGGGTTATTCCGCGCCCCTGCCCCAGGCAGGGGCGCGAAGTATGTGGACTGGTGCATAACGCAGATAGGTAAATGAAAAGTTGCCCCGGTGCGTACCGGGCTGCCAGCCGGGTGAGGGATGTGCAGGGCGCGAACGGAGTGAGCGGTGCGTAACGCAGTGGAGCACGGGAGCGAAGCGTACCCCGAAACAAGCCCGACCCCAGCCGCGCGGCGTGAGGTACGAGCGCTGCGCGGCTGGGGGCACCCCCAAAAAAACATTCTGAAAATTTTTGCAGATGCACGAGGAAGTTGTTTTGAGTTTTGCATGGAACGTTAACCGGTAAACATTTTTTGTGTAGTAATCGTTTTTTAGCTTCACCCGCTTGATTTGAAAATGCCGCGCAAGGATAAAAGTGCGATTACGGAGACAGCGGAAGTTGCCCATGAGGCGGTAGAGCCGGAGTGCATTGAGGTGTATGGGGCGCGAGTACACAATCTGAAGAATATTGATGTGCGAATACCCCGCAACCGACTGGTGGTGATTACGGGAATTTCGGGCAGCGGTAAATCATCGCTTGCATTTGATACGATTTACAATGAGGGGCAGCGCAGGTATTTAGAGACGTTTTCGGCATACGCGCGTCAGTTTATAGGCGGATTTGAGCGCCCCGATGTGGATAAGATTAACGGTCTTTCACCGGTGATTTCTATAGAGCAGAAATCGGTGAACCGAAACCCGCGAAGTACGGTGGGTACGGTGACGGAGATTTACGATTTTCTGCGCCTGCTTTTTGCTCGCGCGGGCGAGGCGTACTCGTATGTGACCGGCAAAAAGATGGTGAAGTTTACAGAGGAGCAGATTGTGGAGCTGGTGCTGGAGAAGTTTGCCGGGCAAAAGGTGATGGTGCTGGCGCCGGTAGTGCGAGGGCGCAAGGGGCACTACCGCGAGTTGTTTGAGCAGGTGCGCAAGCAGGGTTATCTGAAAATACGCATAGATGGTCGCATAGAAGAAGTGAAACCGCGCATGCAGTTAGACCGGTATGCCGTGCACGACATAGAGTTGATAATTGACCGGCTGGAGGTGCAGGCACAGGAGCGCGAGCGCATACGCGCGGCTGTATCGCAAGGAATGAAGGCGGGCAAAGGGCTTATTCAGTTGCTGGATGTAAACAACCATCAGGTGCACAGTTTCAGCAAACACCTGATGTGTGTGGATTCGGGAATCAGCTATGAGGAACCCTCGCCCAATACGTTTTCGTTTAATTCACCATACGGAGCATGCCCGCAGTGCAACGGACTGGGCATTACGTATGGTGTGAATACGGAAACGCTCATGCCGGATCCGGAGGTATCCATTAACCGCGGCGGCATATTACCCATTGGCGAAGCGCGCGACAACGCGATTTTCCGCGAGCTGGCTCATATTGCAAAAAAATTTCATTTTAGCTTAAACGATCCGGTAGGAAAAATTCCGAAAAACGCGCTGCAATACATACTGCACGGTGAAAACGGGAGTGAACCACCGGATGAGGACGACCTGTATGCCGATGACTGGGATGAGCGGTGGTACACGCTGCAAAAAGGCGGACTGGTGGGATTGCTGCATCGGTGTTTCAGGATTACATCTTCTGACTCTATACGCGCCTGGGCAGAGGGATATATGGAAGCCAGGCCCTGCAAGGCATGCGGAGGTACCCGCCTTAAAAAAGAAAGTTTGTGGTTTAAGATTGACGGGAAGAACATCAGCGAACTGGCGCAGCTCGATATGGGAGAATTGTACGAATGGTTCAGCGATATAGAGAGCCGCCTCACTCCCAAGCAAAACCTCATTGCGAAAGATTTGCTGAAAGAAATACGGGCGCGCATCGGTTTCATACTGGATGTAGGGCTTGATTATCTGGCGCTCGACCGGCCCGCCAAAACCCTAAGCGGCGGTGAGAGCCAACGCATACGTCTCGCTACACAAATCGGTTCGCAACTGTCGGGTATTACGTATATACTGGATGAGCCGAGTATAGGGTTGCATCAGCGGGATAACCGTAAATTGATAGCTGCTCTCAAGCAACTCACCGCTGCTTCAAACAGTGTGATAGTGGTGGAGCACGACCGTGAAATTATGCTGGAGAGTGATTACATCATTGACATAGGTCCGCGGGCAGGAGAACACGGAGGGAAAGTGGTGGCTGCGGGTACACCCGATGAATTTGTGAAGCACGATAGTATCACCGCACACTATCTTGCCAACCGGCTGAAGATAGAAGTACCCGCACAACGCAGAACGGGCAACGGAAAGTGGTTGCGCCTGACCGGAGCCCGCGGCAACAATCTGAAAAATGTGACGGTAGAAATTCCGCTCGGTTGCCTGGTAGCGGTGACCGGCGTATCTGGTAGCGGTAAGAGTTCGCTTATCAACGAAACACTTTACCCGATACTTCACAATCATATTTACAACGGACGTTACAAAACACTACCTTATGATAGTATAGAGGGGCTAGCGCACATTGATAAGGTAATTGACATAGACCAAAGCCCCATTGGTCGTACCCCGCGCAGTAATCCGGTAACTTATATCAAAGTGTTTGATGAAATAAGACGACTGTATGCTTCTTTGCCCGAAGCGAAGATTCGCGGGTATCAGCCCGGCAGATTTTCGTTTAACGTGAGAGGTGGGCGCTGCGAGGTGTGCGGAGGCGGTGGTATGAAGGTGATAGAGATGAATTTTTTGCCCGATGTGGAAGTGACCTGCGAAAAATGCAACGGCAGGCGCTACAACCGCGAAACACTGGAGGTGCGATACAAAGGAAAATCTATCAGCGATGTGCTGGATATGACGGTAGAGGATGCGCTTACATTTTTTGAAAACATTCCAACGGTTTATCCGAAATTACAGACGCTGTACGATGTGGGACTCGGATACCTTCGCCTGGGCCAAAGCAGTACTACCCTGAGCGGTGGCGAGGCGCAGCGCGTTAAATTAGCAGCGGAGTTATCTAAACGCGATACCGGTAAAACCTTTTACATACTGGATGAACCAACTACAGGATTACATTTTGAAGACATTCGTGTACTGCTCAGTGTGCTCAACCGCCTGGTAGATAAAGGAAACACTGTGTTGGTAATAGAGCATAATATGGATGTGATTAAAGTGTGCGATTATATAATTGACATAGGTCCTGAGGGTGGCCACCGCGGAGGCACTATAGTAGCCACCGGCACGCCAGAGGCCGTTGCCATGCGGGGTGAGGGGCATACCGCCCGTTTTTTGCGCGAGGAATTGGGTATAAGTTGAAACATACCCGTGCGACACCTCATGAGCGCGCAGCGATTATCATAGCAGCATGTGTTGCGAGGCACGCACCGCATGTTCGTGACAAACAGCTATTTGGTGTGTAGTATAGTGTTAGCGGAACGGTAAGAAATTGGCACATTTGGTTTTGAGTGAAGCAGCTGGCGCTTTCATATTTGCGGGCAGGTTTTATTGCTAGCCATACCCCAATTACGGCTGCCCGCCCTGTGCGGGCAGTTGTACTTTAGCGGAGCATTACGTGGAAACAAACGATGCCAATTCATTTAGTTTCTGCCCGGCTTCGTGCATAGAGGTGACGTGCTCCCAGGTGAGCACAAGGTATTTTTCGGTTTCGCGCAAAAACACGCCCGTGCGGTGCTGCTGAACGTATTGTAAAATTTTATCGAATACAGAAGAATGATAAAAAGCGGATTCCTTGTTGGAAACAAAATAACAACGCATGGAGTTTTTCTTTAATATAATTTGCTCCATTCCCAGGCGGGTGGCTTTCCATTTGAGCCGCATGGCATCAAACAGCTCATACACCGGCTGAGGCACATCGCCAAAGCGGTCGCGCAGTTGCTCTTCAAAGCGGCGCAGGCCTTCTTCATCACGGATGTCGTTCAGCTCGCGGTACAGGAGCATGCGCTCGGTGGTGCTGCTCACGTAGTCGCTGGGAATGTGCATTTCCAGGTCAGTTTCTATAGCGCAGTCGTTTACGAAGTCGTGTGTTTTTTCCAGTTCATCGCGATACAAGTCCCTGAACTCGCTTTCTTTTAATTCGCGGATGGCTTCGTCAAGAATTTTCTGGTATGTATCATAGCCGATTTCGGCAATAAAACCGCTCTGCTCTGCCCCCAGCAGGTTACCGGCTCCGCGAATGTCTAAATCGCGCAGTGCGATATTGAACCCGCTGCCGAGGTCTGCAAATTCTTCGATGGTTTTCAGCCGCTGACGCGCCTCGTTGGATAGTTGATGAAGCGGAGGCGCCAGCAAGTAACAGAATGCGTTGCGGTCGCTGCGCCCCACGCGCCCCCGCAACTGGTGCAGGTCGCTCAAGCCAAACTGGTGTGCCTGATTGACGATGATAGTGTTGGCATTGGGGATATCAATACCATTTTCGATGATGTTGGTGCAAAGCAGCACATCGTACTCGCGGTTGATGAAACGCGTAATGATGTCTTCCAGCGTTTCGCCCGGCATTTGCCCGTGCGCTACGGCAATAGAAACGTTTGGGAGAAGTTTGGTGAGCATCTCTTTTACTTCGCTTATATCGCGCACGCGGTTGTGCACAAAAAACACTTGCCCGCCGCGATGCACTTCATACAGTATGGCTTCTTTAATAATTTCCGGGTCGGGGGTGTGCACTTCGGTAGTGATAGGGCGCCTGTTGGGAGGCGGGGTTTGAATGATGCTAAGGTCGCGGGCGCCCATGAGCGAAAAGGAGAGTGTGCGCGGAATGGGTGTGGCGGTGAGCGTGAGGGTATCTATGTTGGCACGCAGGGTTTTGAGAGTTTCTTTAGCGGCTACGCCAAACTTTTGTTCTTCGTCAATGATGAGCAGACCCAGGTCTTTGAATTTTACGTTCTTATTGAGCAGTGCATGCGTGCCGATGAGGATGTCCACTTTACCGGCTTCGGTTTTCTGCAGGATTTCCTTTCTCTCTTTGGCGGTACGGAAACGGTTGAGATGCTCTACCGTAACCGGAAAACCCGCGAGCCGTTCTTTGAAAGTACGCGCATGTTGCATCACCAATATGGTGGTGGGAGCCAGTACAGCTACCTGCTTGCCGTCGCAAGCGGCTTTGAAAGCGGCGCGTATGGCTATCTCGGTTTTGCCGAAGCCCACATCACCGCATATCAGGCGATCCATCGGGTAAGGCGCTTCCATGTCGCGCTTAACTTCTTGTGTGGCTTTGGCCTGGTCGGGTGTATCTTCATACATGAATGATGCTTCCAGCTCGTCTTGTAAATAACTATCAGCCGAGAACTGGTAGCCCCTCGATGCCTTGCGCTTAGCATATAATTGTATCAGGTCAAAGGCAAGCTCTTTGATGCGTTTTTTGGTTTTGCGCTTCAGGTTGCTCCAGGTATCGCTGCCGAGTTTGTGCACACGCGGCGTTTCGCCTTCTTTACCTACGTACTTAGAAATTTTATGCAGCGACTGAATGCCTACATATAATATATCGTTGCCGGCGTACACCAGCCGTACCGCCTCCTGAATTTGCCCGCCCACTTCAATTTTTTCCAAACCGCTGAAAACCCCTACGCCGTGATCGATGTGCGTAACATAATCGCCCGGTCGCAATTCGCGCAGCGTTTTTATCAGCAGGGCTTTATCCTGATTAAACCCCTGGCGAAGCTGATAGCGGTGGTAACGGTTAAAGATCTGATGGTCGGTGTAGCAACAAAGTTTCAGGGTATGGTCAATAAATCCTTCGTGCATACCGGCATATACCGGTGAAAATTGCACATCGGCTTTCAGCTCATGAAAGATGGTGCGAAAACGCTGTATCTGGTTTTCGTTTTCTGAAAAAATAAAATTTCGATAGCCCGTTTCGGTACGCTCTTGCAAGTCGCGTATCAGCAAGTCAAAATTCTTATTGAACGAGGGTTGTGGAGAAGCTTTGTATAATACCTGCCGGCAAGGTTCTCTGGCGGCTTTGCTGCCAAAACCGATTACAGGGAAACGCGATAGTCCGGCAAAGAACGTTTCTTTATCAGCAAATACTTTCTCTGCATCTTCTTCCAATAAGGGGTGGCGCGGATATTCGGGGGCATGTCGCCTGATTTCGGGCTGTATGCGGGCTGCCGCCTGCAGCGCTTTGTCAAATACCGAGGCAAGCGCCTCTGCATCGTAAATCCATACGCAGGTATCGGGGGGTAGTATGTCAGTTACAACGGTTTTGCTGTCATCACCAAAGTGCGATTGTATGTTCGGTACAATGCTCACTTCCATTAAGCGTTGCCGGCTAAGCTGCGTAAGCGGGTCAAATGTGCGGATGCTCTCTACGTCTTTTCCAAACAACTCAATGCGATACGGGTACTCATGGCCGTAAGAGTAGATGTCAATTATATCACCGCGAATGCTGAACTGCCCGGGTTCATACACAAAGTCAACACGCTCAAATGAAAACTCAACCAACAGGTCAATCATAAAATCCAAATCGGCCTTCTCATTTACCCGCAGGCGCAGGGTTTGGGCGCGCAGCGCTTCGGCTTTCACTACTCTTTCAGTCAGCGCCTCGGGGTATGTGACAATCACTTCGCCCGATGACCCGGTTTGCTGCAACCGGCTTATCACCTCGGTGCGCATCAAAACCTGGTGGTGCTGTACCGTGCCGAACTCCAGAGGGCGTTTGTAAGTGTCGGGATAAAACAACACTTCTTTGCCGCTAAGCAGATTTTTCAAATCATTCTGGAAGTAGGCAGCTTCCTCTTTGTCGCTCAAAATGAACATGTGATGGCAGGCGGTTTGTAAAACAACCCCTGCAGCTACACAAGCCCGCTGAGAACCAATGAGACCTTTCAGATGTACATCGTGTTTATCGTTCAGCAGAGAGATGATTTCCTTCACTGTATCGCTATCGCGATAGATGCTGACGAAATCTTCTGTGAGTATTGCATCGTTACGGTCATTTTTTTCTGCAGCGAGGTTCATAGTTACAGTTGAAATAGGGTAATTAAATCTCCGGTAATAATGCAGCAGCCGTGCTGTGCCGCTCTGTGCATTACATGTTCGGTGTTATGTGGAATTTCACAGCACAGAGGCATAGTTTTACAAATAAAACTACCCCACACACGCCGCGTGTGCAGGGAAACAAAAGCGCGGCAAATATATTTTTAGATACGATACCTTAGTAAACTACCCCTGTAAGTTACATTGCGGAGAATATTTGAAATGTTATGGAATATTTATGTCTTTACAAACGCTCTGTTTCAATATAGAACAAATCATTTTGATGAAAACTTTGCAGCAATGGCCGGTAACACGTAAGCTATCTAGGTTTGTGTAAATACATCACAAACTCTTTTTCTTCATATTTATATTATTTTGGCAACATGAAGGCGGGCTGCATTGCATCATTCGTAAGTATAGCGTTTGGTGTTATGTTGATGCCGTTTGTGTGCTATGCTCACGGCAGTGGTGCGGTTTTCCGGGAAAACAAAGGGCAGTGGGAAAAGCACATACTTTACAAAGCAGAGTTGAAGAACGGCGCCTTGTTTTATGAAAAAAACCAGATAACTCTCAATCTTTTTGATGTACGTGATATTTTGCGTATAAAAGGCGATCATCACCGGCTCACGACTTTTCAACCGCAGATTGATTACACAATTCGTTTTCACGCGCTGCGCCTTACATTTTTGCATGCCAACACAAATTCTTTCTCACAAGCTGCCAAGCCCATCAAAGAGTATTTTAATTACTTTATTGGTAATGACCCTGGCCGCTGGGCTGCAGGTGTAAAAGGTTACCGCGAGGTAGCCACAGCAAACCTTTACGACCGGATAAGTTTCATGGCATCATTTGAAAACGGTCAACTGAAATACGTTTATGCCGTAGCTCCCGGTGGTGATGCACAAAAAATTCAACTGCGTATAGAGGGGGCATCGTCTCTTCGTTTAGAAGAAGGAAACCTCATTATTCAAACTTCCGTAGGCGATATAATGGATACCAAACCCGTGGCGCATCAATACGCGCATGGTAAAATACGCGAGGTGCCTTGCCGGTTTGTTTTACGCGGTAATGTGTTGTCGTTTGAGTTTCCGGATGGATACAGCCGCAGCGATACCTTATATATTGACCCTACACTCATTTTTTCTACCTATAGCGGCTCCACAGCCGATAATTTCGGCTATTCCGCTACGTACGACAGCAAGGGAAATGCATACGGCGCCGGTTCTGTTTTTGGAGTGGGCTACCCTGTTACCATCGGTGCTTACCAAATGAACTACGTGGGCGGGCCCACCATAACTTTTACCAGCGGCGGCACATACCCCGGTGATGATATCGGTATCACTAAGTATTCTGCAGACGGAACGCAGAGAATTTACTCCACTTACCTGGGCGGATATGGTCAGGACCTGCCGCACAGTTTAGTGGTAAATGCCAACGATGAACTCTACGTGCTTGGCACTACGAGTTGCAGCGATTTTCCGGTTACTGCCACAGCGTATGATACGAGTTACAACGGCGGTAACGACCCCGGAGTGTTTGACGGAATAGCTGCGCACTATCGCAATGGCAGCGATATCATCATATCGCGTTTCAGTGCAGACGGCACCCAACTATTGGCTTCTACATACATAGGCGGCACCGATAACGATGGGCTGAATTATCGCGCCGGACAATCGTACTCTACGCCGGGTTTTACCCGGCACAACTATGCCGATGAAGTTCGCGGAGAAATTGATATTGATAAAAACAATAATGTATATGTCGCTTCCTGTACGCGCTCAGCCGATTTTCCGCGCACCCCGGGTGTTTTTCAAAGCGCCTTTGGCGGGGGATTAGACGCCTGTATCTTTAAGTTTGATGCTGACCTTACTACTTTAATCTGGTGTGTTACGATGGGCGGCAGCGAAGATGATGCCTCATACAGCGTAGCCATTGATGCCGAGGACAACCTGTATGTTGCCGGCGGCACCCGCTCCACAGATTTTCCCATAACGGGTAACACATACCAGGTAGCTTACGGCGGGGGCGAAACCGATGGTTTTGTTGCACATATTCATAAAAACGGCCACACGTTACTGCGTTCAACATATTACGGTTATGGTGATTACGACCAGATATATTTTGTAGAGTTAGACAGAGGCAGTAACGTTTTTGTGTTCGGACAAGCCGATAACTCCGGTACCAATTACATCTTCAATGCATCATACAACAAACCCAATGGGGGGCAGTTCATTACCAAATTTATGCCCCAACTGGACTCTATTATATGGAGCACTTCGTTTGGTCGCGGCTTAGGCGTTACGGATATTTCTCCTACTGCCTTTTTGGTGGACGTGTGCAACAGTGTTTATGCCTGCGGCTGGGGCAGCCAGAGTGTAAACAACTTTGTAGGCGGCTCGGGCGGCACCAGCGGTTTAGATGTAACGCCTAACGCCTTTAAACCTACCACCGACGGGCGCGACTTTTATCTGATGGTGTTGCGGGATGATGCATCACAACTGATATATGCCACATTTATGGGGGGCAATATCAGCGAGGAGCACGTGGATGGCGGCACCAGCCGCTTCGACCGCAAAGGTATCGTATATCAAAGCGTTTGCGCCGGATGTGGCGGCAACGATGATTTTCCCACTACCCCCGGAGTGGTTTCAAACACCAATAATTCCAGCAATTGTAACAACGCGGTATTTAAGTTTGATTTGGACTTACCCCTATGCCTGGCGGATTTTACCGCACCCAATGCGTGTGTGAACATTCCGGTTTCATTCACCAATCAAACCACGGGAACGGGAGCGCTTGATTACCAATGGTTTTTTGGCGATGGCGCCACCTCTGTACTGGTGAATCCTACACATATATACACTCAACCCGGCCTGTATGATGTTACTTTAATCGCCAGTGACCCCACCAGTTGCAACGGCAGTGATACAGTCGTAAAAAAGATACTCGTACTGGGCGGCAGCGCCCCATCACAATTACCCGATATAACTATTTGCAGTGCACAAACCGTACAAATCGGCATACCGCCCGGCAGCGACACTACCATCACATACCAGTGGACTCCGGCTGCAACACTCAGTAACCCGAACATCTCTAACCCTTATGCCACCCCTCAGGAAACAACCACCTACACCCTGTACGTTTCCAACGGAGTGTGTGTTGACTCCGTAACACAAAAAGTAATTGTATTCACCGATGCGCTCACACTCACCGGCAACAATGTGCTCTGCCCGCGCGATACGCTGCAACTCACCGTTACCAACTCTCAGCCGGGGCAACAGCTCACATATAGCTGGCAACCTGCCTCAGAAATTATCACCGGTGCAAACACGGCTACTCCTTTAGTAAGCCCTTCGCAAAATACCACTTATACAGTTACCGTTACCAATCAGCTTGGATGTACGTTTGTTGATTCCATACAGGTTACGGTAACTTCTGCGTTGCCCGGCGTAAGTGCATACGCGCAACCTGATACGATATACCCGGGTGATACTACCCAACTGAATCTCACGCTCAGCAACGGTGTTGTCTCCATTGCCTGGACATACGACTCAACGCTTAGTGCAACCAATATACCCAATCCCCTCGCATACCCGCCAGCAACGCGCCCGTACCTTGTAGAGGTTACGGATAGCTTTGGCTGCAAAAAACGCGATACGGTGATCGTATATGTGATAAAACGCCCCTGTGTGGATGCAAACATCTATATTCCCAACGCTTTCACCCCCAATGGCGATGGTAAGAACGATGTGTTATATGTACGCGGCAACAACCTCTTTAAGCTCTACTTTGCCGTGTATGACCGATGGGGGCAGATGATGTTTGAAACCCGCGACATAAACAAGGGTTGGGACGGCACCTTCCGGGGCAGTAAATTAGACCCGGCAGTGTTCGGATATTATGCCGAGGGAGAATGCCCCAACGCGGAAAAATTTTTCAAGAAAGGAAATGTTACGCTACTGAGATGAACAGGTGTACTTTATACGACAATTGTATTTTCTCATGTGCCATGTGGCTTTGCACATTGTGGGCAGTTGGGCAACTCCAAGCACAAGACATACATTTTTCACAGTTTAACTTTTCACCGCTTAATCAGAATCCGGCAAACACCAATCTTTTTGACGGTGATTTTCGCTTTGTGGCAAACTACAAGAATCAGTGGCCAACAGTGCCTGTGCGTTTCAACACCGTTTCGCTCTCAGCCGAAATGAACTTCTTTACGCTTCCGAACAACGACCGCGTCGGTGGCGGGGCGCTTTTTTATTTTGACCGCGCCGGTGACTCGCGTTTTCAGGCAATCAACTCCTCGCTTTCGTTCTCTTATATAAAAGCAATCGGTAAAAGGGCGCGTCATTTCATCGCTGCCGGGTTTCAGACGGGCTTAATTCATCGTTCATTTCGCTTAGATAATTTATCCTTCGACAACCAGTGGAATGGTGATTTATATGACCCCACGGTCCCGATAGATGAAATTTTTACCCGCACCCGCCTCGCATTCTTTGACCTTGGCGCGGGGATGTCGTACCGGTGGCGCAAAGACGACCGAAATCAAATACACGTTGGTTTTGCCGCTATGCACCTTACACAACCTAATCAGAGTTATTTTGGCAATCAGTCCGTAAAGCTCAATCTGCGCTTCACGGCCCATTCGCGTGTACAGATGATGATATCAAAAAGAATGGATATCGTACCTGAGTTGTTGTTTCAAATGCAGGATACCAAATACGAAGTTGTTTACGGCGCCCATACCAAGTATTATTTTCCGATGAGCAAAGGGCATGTGCTGGCACTCAACACAGGTATGTATGGTCGCTCTGCTGAAGCGGGGTGGCTATTGTGGGGCGTAGATTACGACAATCTGCAGGTAAACATGAGCTATGATGTTAACTTCTCGGGGTTGAGAGCCGCCAGCCGCTACAACGGAGGTTTTGAAGTAAGTGTAATATATATTCTGACTAAACTAAAAAATATCAGCGGGCCTGTTTGCCCTACGTTACTATAAATGATATCACCCGTTCAACATTCTGTAGTGCGATGCCTGTGGTTTGTCGGGCGATGTATGATATTCGGTGCAGTATTCTTCTTTATTGAGGGAAGGGCGCAAACCATTGCACAACTTCAAAAAGCTGCCGAAAAAAAATTCAGTGAGGGTGATTATTACGCTGCGGCTCAATATTATGAGCAGGCGCTGCGCAAAAATCCTGATGACCTGGCGTTGCAATACCAATTAGCTGAGGCATATCGCCTTTATAATGATTATGCGGGAGCTGCTGCTGCATATCGCTTGGTGTATAATTCCGATAAACAAAACAAATTTCCTCTGGCGGCATATTGGCTTGGCGTAATGCTGCGCAGTACCTGCGAATGTAAAGCAGATGAAGCAGCAACAACGTTCAAAAAGTTCAGAAGTAAATACCGGAAAAATGACTACTACGCTGCTTCTGCCGCACAACACCTTGAGTCCATCGCCTGGGCAAACGAACACAAAAAACCCATTGACTCCATTCACATTTATCATTTTGGCACCGAAATCAATTCTCCGTATGCCGAGTTCAATGCGCGGTCATTGGGTGGCGATACAATCATGTACTCTGCTTTGCGTCCGTCTAACCATGAAAAGCATAGCTCATTTCCTGCCGGCATTTATTATGCCATCTCCGGTAAATCAACCCCCGTGTATCCTCCCGGAGCTGATGCGGCACAGCATGTTTGCAACGGCAGTTTTTCGCCTGATGGGAGGCATTTTTATTTCACGCAATGTGAAAATAAACCCGGCGCCAACCAACGATGCGATATTTATGTCAGTCGCATCGTAAACGGACAACCTTCTGATGCTGTAAAATTGCCGGCAATCATAAACGAACCCGGCGCCAACAATACACATCCCTCCGTAGGTATTGATGAACGGGGCCACGAGGTGTTGTTTTTCTCCACTAACCGGGGAGGCGGCGCAGGAGGTATGGATATTTGGATGAGCCGCATAAACCCTGATGGTACCTACCAACAGCCCGTACCGCTCGGCAAGCCCGTCAACACGCCCGGTAATGAGGTGACACCCTTTTATGATATCACCACGCACACGCTCTATTTCAGCAGCGACTGGCACTACGGCTTTGGTGGGTATGATATTTTTCAAACACACCGTGAGGGCGAGCATTGGGCAAATCCCGTCAACATGCTACAGCCCGTCAACAGTCCGCAAAACGATTTGTACTATACATTGAGTACCGATCGCTCACACGCTTTCATCACCAGTAACCGCACCGGTTCATACTTCATCAAAGCGCAAACGTGTTGCAGCGATATTTACGTGTATCACACCGGCTTAGCCACAAGTCGTACCGACACGGCAGTCACCCTTTCTCCCCCCGACACGCCAGTACGTGTGCAACCACCGGTTACACCGGTGTTGATTCTGGATGATAAACTCCGCAGCGTTAAGCAACTCCTGCCCATAAAACTCTACTTTCACAACGATGAACCCGACGCGCGTACACTCAGCGACACCACTTCGCTGGATTACCGGCAAACCTATGAGGCATACAGCGCCCTGCGTTTTGAATATGAAAAAATGTACACACAAGGTTTAAGGGGCGACAAGCAGGAGGAAGCCCTGCGCGAAATCAGAGATTGGTTTGAGAAAAAAGTGGACAAGGGATATTACGACCTGGTGGCTTTTACTTCACGACTGTATGAATTGTTGCTACAAGGTGAGAAAATTGAAGTTACCGTTCGCGCCTATTGCTCACCGCTCAACTACAACGCTTACAACATACACCTGGGTAACCGCCGCGCTGCATCGCTCAATAATTACTTCTACCACTACCGAGAGGGTGCATTGCTGCCTTACTTAAATCGGGGTCAACTGACAATTAAAAATATTTCACTGGGCGAAGAAACATCTCCCCCGGGCATAAGCGACAGTCGCACCGATACCCGCAACTCCGTTTTTAATCCGATGGCTGCTGCGGAAAGACGCGTAGAAATTACCGCCGTTGAAATAAAATGATTTTCACAAAAACAGGTTGTCGCTCAAAAACGAATTAAATAATATGTTTATATGTATTATAGCAATTGTAGAGTAACAAACTTTGCCTTAAGTTTCATTAACTGCGGCTGACAACAAACGGGCGTAAAAAGTTTTGAATGAAATCATCTAATTGCTGTGGGATTTGCATTGTGTGACTATATTTACCACGTGCATCAAAAACGCAAAAACAAAAAAGCCGGTACTAACCGGCAACATTCGTCTGAAGGAGATTATCACCGGCAGCGTAAAAACAAGTATGCCTTATCAGAAGTAGTCACCAACAAAAAGCGCAACAGCCGTAAAAAATCATCTGTTAATCCGGGGGGTATTTCCGGCAACGGCACTACTAAAGATTCTGTAAAAGAATATACTATTACTTCGGGCGGGCGTAAACGCCAAACAGATAAACATACGATTAAAGGCAAAAAAACAAGCGATGATATTTTTGCGCTACCACCCGAGCAAAACGAAGAGTTTCGGTTGAACAAATATTTGGCACATGCCGGAGTTGCCTCGCGTAGAGCGGCAGATGAACTCATTCGCCAGGGGCGCGTGAGCGTTAACGGTCAGGTCATCACTGAAATGGGATACAAAGTAAAGCCCGGTGACCAGGTCTGTTTTGACGGTAAACCCCTTTCGCTCGAAAAAAAATATTATGTGCTGCTCAATAAACCCAAAGATTGCATCACTACAGTGAGCGATGAAAAGGGACGCAAAACGGTAATGGATCTGGTACGGCCGGCATTTGCACAAATCCGCTCACACGCTAAGGTGCGCCTTTATCCGGTGGGACGTTTAGACCGCAACACAACGGGCGTATTATTATTAACCAATGACGGAGAATTGGCTCAGCGACTTACTCACCCCAGCAGTAATGTTAAAAAAATATATCATGTGCTTTTAAATAAAAAATTGCGCAAAGAAGATTTCGATAAAATAGCAGAAGGTGGCGTAGTGTTGGAAGACGGCATTGCAGAGGTGGATGAAATCGCTTATCCGAACCCGGCTAACCGGGCGGAAGTGGGTATTCAAATACATACGGGTAAAAACCGCTTTGTGCGCAGATTGTTTGAAGCGCTGGGCTATGAGGTGGTGAAGTTAGACCGCGTATATTTTGCCGGACTTACCAAAAAGGACCTGCCACGCGGCCGTTGGCGCTTTTTAACCGAAGAGGAGGTGCGACTTTTAAAATATTTCAACAATTAAGAGTCGGGTAAAATTTCTATTCACCTTAATGCAAAATTTGCACTTTGACTATTCGTTAAATTTGCCAGAAAATATGCCTATCACCACTACATCCTCAATAGTACACTATTTCAGCATGGGTGTAGCTTTTCTCATCAAATCCATTATCCGGAAGATGAATAGGTTTAACTTTACGATATGGTACATATTTTTTTCAGGACCCCTCTATCTGCAAGCGCAGGTGCCCGATCCAGAAAATGGTCTCGTCAAATGGATGAAACTGGAAGATGCCATGCAAGCGCTGGAGCGGCAGCCAAAACCCCTTATTGTGGATTTTTATACCGACTGGTGCGGTTGGTGCAAACACATGATGAGAACTACCTACAGCAATCCTACGTTGGCTGCTTACATCAATCAAAATTTTTATCCTGTAAAGTTCAATGCTGAAGGGAAAGATACCGTTACATTTTTGGGCAATCGGTACGGTCCTATGAACAGTGGTCCGCGCGCAACACATTCGCTTGCATATAAACTGCTGCAGGGTAAAATGGCATATCCCAGCACTCTATTTCTGAATAACTTTGATAAACAGAAAAACGAATTTGCCCTGAACCTCCTCACTTCCGGATATCTGGATGAAAGAAAAATTGAACCTCTGCTCGTGTTTACACTTGAGAATGTATTCCGGAATTCCCCTTATGAAGAATTCAAGGAAAATTTTGAGAAAGCATTTTATGACTCTCTTACAAAAACAAAGTACGAAAAATTAGAGTGGGAAAATATCAAAAGCGCCCTTGCGCGTAATCAGGGCAAGGGTAAAAAGACCTTTGTCCTCATTCACA
This sequence comes from Chitinophagales bacterium, assembly GCA_025057415.1. Classification (GTDB taxonomy): domain Bacteria; phylum Bacteroidota; class Bacteroidia; order Chitinophagales; family LD1; genus Bog-950. The sequence goes on along the minus strand of JANWXI010000003.1, from coordinate 24,172 downwards.
CAGATTGGTGCAATAGTTGCAAAGTGATGAAACGCACCACCTTTATTCATGACTCCTCGGCTGCCTATATCCGAGATAAATTTCATTTGGTGGAGTTTAACCCCGAAACCACCGAAACCCTTACGTACAAGGGGGTTGATTACACTAATCCGCGTACCCCTCAGTTTCCTTTTCACCAGTTGGCGCTCGTGCTTACACGCAACAATTTCATACTACCCACACTGGTGGTGTTAGATGAGGAGTTAAATCTTTTAGATGCAGTGCCTTTCTACATTCAACCATCTTTTATCAAAGACATCAGCTATTTTTACGGAGAAAACATCTATCGGCAAAAAACCTGGCAGGAGTACATCGCACAGAAATATAAGAAGTAGTACTTCAAATTTCAGTATCTGCTACAGGTTAACGGAAAATAAGAAAACTCATGCAGGTTCTGTTTTCGCCTGCGCGCAACAAAATCCCCTTTGTATTCATAAGAAATATTTTCAGCCACAACAATATAATTTACAAGCGCATTGCTTTTAGTTATTGAGTAACTGTATTTTATTAGTGCCATAAATGTTTTCTAAATGGTTCATTTGTGTGTACTGAGTGTGATTTTTTGCATTTGCCTGCCCTGGCGATTGCCCGGCAATACCGACAGCGCTTCCCGTAATAAATTGCCTGTGTATGATAACCTGCATTTGGCAAGGTTAAACCGAAGCGGCAACATGATGATTGCCGGTGGTGTGGGCCTTATCATCGCAGGATCTTACCTGGTGTATCAGGGCTTTGAAATATATCGTGCACCTGCTCCGGCACAAAGTGCCAACCCCGCCGAGGATGTGCGCAGAAACCAACGCCAGGGGACTATCTATATGGCGGCGGGTGGAGTAGCACTGGCTGGTGGTGCAGCTCTGGCGGCACTGGGCATCCGCAATAAAGTAATATTCAAAAAGTATTTGCGATACAACCAATTAAAAGGATGTCTCGAATATCATCTGCCGCTCGCGCTTTGTCTTAAGTTTTGATAAACGCATCAGCATAATCCAGTAAGCCGTCGTGTGGTAATCTAAAGTTAATCATATATGAAAATAATTTCATACAACGTAAACGGTTTGCGCAGCGCGCTTGGGAAGGGTTTCTTGCAATGGTTACAGGGTGAAAATCCGGATGTACTATGCCTGCAGGAAATCAAAGTGTCGCAGCAGGATTTTGACCCTGTGCCATTTCGCAATCTGGGATATGAAACCTATATATTTCCTGCCGAGAAAAAAGGATACAGCGGCGTAGCCATATTTACTAAACTGCATCCGGATGATGTAATCGGGGGAATTAATCACCCGCTATACGACCGTGAGGGGCGAAATCTGCGCATAGACGCAGGCGAATTGAGTATTTTGTGTACCTATTTTCCGAGCGGTACCACCGGTGATGAACGGCAGGCCGTAAAAATGGAATACCTGGATTATTTTTTTGAATACATAGCGGCGCTTCGCAACAAGCGCCCCTATTTGCTGATTGCAGGCGATTTCAATATCTGCCACCGCGAAATTGATATTCACAATCCGAAAGAGAATGCCAACACCAGTGGTTTTAAGCCCGAAGAACGCGCCTGGATGGAAAAATTTTTCCAATCGGGTTTTATTGATACGTTTCGCTATTTCAATCCGCAGCCGCATGCGTATAGCTGGTGGAGTTTTCGCGCTAATGCACGGCAAAAAAACAAGGGTTGGCGGATTGATTACATAGCAGCTACACAAAACCTGCAAAATCGCCTCGTGAGCGCTTGTATGCAACAGCACGTTGTTCACAGCGACCACTGCCCGGTAGTTTGTGAAATCAAATGAAAGAAATTAATGAAGATTGGTGAACAGAGATTCAACAGCAAAAAATGAATTTCAACTGTACAGGTGTAAATACCGCGGTAATGGCGATTGACAATCCCGCAAAGCATCTGCCCTACAAGGCATCGGGAAACAGGATGGCGTAGAATTGAATGTAGTAAACTTTAATCCGGCTTGCGCCCGGTGAGCCACTTGGCCATTTCAGGGCAGCCGAGCATGCTTTCGTCTATGCGTATGTAGTTCTTTGATACGTGCATCTTCATCCAGTTTTCTATGATTTTTGCCTGTTTTTCGGCTTTCGCGGCCGCCTGTATCTTGGGGTAATCGGTGGTTAAACTTGCTTTGTGTGGCTTCGTTTCGCTTTTAAGCCAGATGATGCGGTATCCGTTGCGTGGCCGGCCGTTTGGGTCGTATGTACTGTAAGGCAGCGGGTTACTGTATTCGCCCACTTTCATCTGGTCTATTGTAAAAATCAATGTGCCATCTATGTCGGCTTTTTCAAAATAAGTGGTGCCGGTCTTGGGGTTGGTCATCAATCCCCCGATACTTTTCGACTGCTCATCTTCCGAAAACGCATTTACTGCTTCGCGCCAGTCCAGTGAGTCAACCTGCAACTGGTGTGCGATGCTATCCATACGTTTTTTCACCAGCGCAAGGTCAGAAGGGTATATTTCGGTGGTAATGAGTATATGTCGCACTTTCAGTTTATCGCCACGTTTCTCATCTACGATGGCAAGGTGATACCCGAAGGGCGTTTCAAATACCTCGCTCACTTCGCCCTCTTTCAGTTTGTAAATCACAGCTTCAAATTCCGGCACCATCTCGCCCCGTTCCACAATGCCTAAGCTGCCTCCCTCGCGGGCGCTGCCCGGGTCCTTCGAGTCGCGGATGGCAATATACGAAAAGTCAGCGCCGTTCAATATTTCTTTTCGCAATTGTTCAATCTTCTCACGGGCGCGCTTTTTTTCCAACTCATTTACCTTCGGAAACATTACGATTTGTCCTAATTCGAGTTCCGCGTTGAAATACGGCACACTGTCGGGAGGAATGCGCTCAAAAAATTCTCGCACTTCAGCGGGTGTCACCTGAATGCCCCCCAGAATTTTGTTGCGCATTTTATCAGCTACTACCTGTTTGGCTATATCATCGCGAAAATCATCTTTCAGTTGCAGGATGGACTTACCGTAGTATTCTTCCAGTTTTTGTACGCTGCCAAAAATGGAAGTAAAGTATTTGATGCGGCGGTCAAGTTCTGCTTCCACCTCTTCGGGATTTGCCACCACACTGTCTAATTGCGCCTGTGCCAGAAACAGTTTTTCCAGCAAAAGATTATCTAAGATACGGCAACGTTCTCGGTCCTGTATGTCGGGTTCCTGGGCTTTCAGTTGCTGAAACTGCCCCTCTATTTCAGAGTGTAACACAATGTTGTCGCCCACCACTGCCACCACTTTGTCCAGCACAGTGTTTTGCGCCTGCAGCGATACGGCTGTTACGGCTCCAACACATATATAAATATACTTTAACATCAGCGTTATGGTAGGTTTTGCTCAGGTAAATTAATCAATGCGGCGTTGCGCGATTTTGTGTCGAGCAATATGGCAAAACCCACTGAGATGCCCCCGCGCGTGGCGGGCCAGTCGCCTTTGAAACCGCTGGCTGTCAGAAATGCTCCTGTTTCCAACGCCACATGTGGATTGAAAAAGTACGCCAGCCCTGCCGAACCGCCTGTGTTGAAACCGTCTTTGTTCGTTACGCCTCCGCGCCGCAGTGTAGTTTGCACCGTATATGCCGCGTGTGCCATCATAAACCCTTTAAGCATTTTTTTGCCCACATAATATTTCATCACCGGCCCAACCACAGATGTAAACACGGTAGTGGCTTCATAGCGGTTGCGGTTGGTGTTGTAATTCCGTACCGTGGATATACCAAAAGAATACCGACCTCCTACAGCCAGGTTATTGATAACAAAATAAGCAGCCATGGGCGATATATTCAGCAAAAACCTGCGCACATCCTGATTAGATTTTTTATCCCCCGAGCCCTGCCACCACAAATCACCGCTGCCGGCCACGAGTAACTTGTGTTTTTCGGTCTGCGCCGGGGCATAGAGCACAAAACATATTAGCAATATCATTAATATCTTATTCCCGCATTTCATGGCAAGAGTATTTCGGCTTCTTTTTTTTCTAAGCCCTCCCGGTAAATGCGCTCGTATGCCTTGTCCAGCATTTTCAGTTTTCGTTTTTCCAGAATGGCCTTAATCAGATTGTCTTTTATGAAATCGAGCGGCGCCGGCTCTCCTTTGCGCAATACCTCATTCACTCGCATATACAGCAGCAGGTCGTTGCGCTGAAACTCCTGATACTTCCTGTTGGCGGCAAGTTGCTGCAACTCAAACTTGCTGAGCGGAAACAACTGCAACAACTTGTCTTCTTCGTACCAGAGACCTTCGCTGATATTATATCCGCTGCTGAGCTCCCGGCAATATCCGTTGAGTTTAAGTGTATCTTCCTGCGTTTTGGCGTGCAGCAACCACAACTTGAACTGCTCCCGGTCAGGAGCATCGGGCTTCAGTCGCACAAAGTTTACACGATACACGTCTTTTTCCAGCTCAAAATCTCCTTTCAGGCGCTCGTACCAATCCTGCAGTTCCTGCTCAGTTACTGCCGTATCTAATTTTTGCGTTATGTACTCGCGCTCGTATTCATACAGCAGCAGGGCTTCGCGATACTCCTGCAGCTTTCGCGTAATGCCCGCCTCATCTTCCGGTATATATTCTTTTGCTTTCTGCAGCAGCAACCTCCTGCGCACCCAGTTTTCGGCATATTGCTTCAGCGCGGCAATGCTGTCGGCACCGTGCAGATGACGGGTTACGTTTTCCAGGTCGCTGGCATACAGATATTCATTTCCTACGCGGGCAATGGCGTCACCGTCCTTTACGCCTTTCCGCTGAAAAAACGTACAAGAAGCAGCCATGGTAAACAATAACAACACACAAGGGCGCATGGGTATGAAAAGCCGGTAACTGCCGCGTGGCAAATGTGCCATGAATTTGGGTGAAGTGAAAATGGTTTATTTGCGGATGAGCGAGCGCAACACATCTTCGTTTACCGTTATCGGATACTTTTTGCGCAGGTCAGCCAGCCACGTTTTTTCCAAATATTCCTGATAGTCCGATACGATAAACCCCTTTGCCTCTTTCAAAGTTTTCGGCTCGGGTCCCACTATGCGTTTAATCCATACAAAGCGATACGAACTGTCGCTCAGTTTTTCTACGGGTGTTACGGCGGGCTTCCACTCTAATTTGTCCACCACATCATACTGTCCTTTTTCGTATTTGCCCTCTATAACCGATACTTTACTTTTTGCGCCTTCTTTGTTCAGTTTGGCGGTAATGTCTGCCACGGGCTTATTTTTCAGCGCGAGTTTTCGGGCGGCATCGGCTATTTTCTTGTCGGTACAATTAAAAATAGCTACATCTGCGCGTTCGCCCCACATATATTTTGTTTCGTTCTTTTTGCGAAACTCCTCTAACCCTGCCGTATCTTTTACCGCTTTGCCCCACACCATGCGCTCCATCAGTTCAAAAAGTAAAATCCCGTCGCGGTATTCCTTCATCAGCGCCTTAAACTCGGGTTTTTTGTTTTCCAGTTGACTTTCTTCGTACTCCAGGCATTTTGCATTTACAAAATTCTCAAAGTACTCGTTGATGAGGGCATCTTTGTTCTTATCGTTGCGGCGCTTGGCGTTTTTTTCCATGTAATCAATAAAATCATTTACGGTGTATGACTTGCCCGCCAGTGTAAACATTGGTACATTGCTGCGCAGCGTTGAGTCAGCCCGCCAGTTGCCTTTCTGCAGGTTGGTATCTATGCGGGCTGCCAATTGGCTCTTAACTTCGGGGTAAATCACAAAATTGTTTTCGCGTTTGATGCGTTCTATGAGCACGTTCTTGGCAACTTGCGAGCGGCTGTCGCGTTCTACTTTTCGCTTGATGTCTGCTTTGGCTTCATTAAACGAAGGCACCGGGCGTTTTTCAAATCTGCGAATGATGTGCCATCCAAACTGCGTAGCCACCGGCTTGCTGATGGCGCTGTCGCTGGTTAATGAAAAGGCGGCATCTTCAAACTCCACAGGGTAGCGGTTGGGCGCTCCGCTGCCAAACCAGGGCAGTTCTCCTCCTTTGGTACGGGTGGCGCGGTCTTCCGAAAACTCCCGCACAGCCGTTTCCCAATCAATAGACCCCTTTACAAGCAGTGCGTGTACGGAGTCAATTTTGCGTTTGGCATCCTGTTTTTGCTGCTCGGTGGCGTTTTCCGGAATACGTACCAAAAGGTGCCCCACCCGCATCTGACCGCGGGCATTGCGCCGCTCGTTTACACGTACCAAATGATAACCGTACTCCGTGCGCACCGGCTGGCTAAGTTCCCCCACTTTAAGCGAATACGCGGCGCTCTCAAACGGATAGATAGTACCAAATACCGAAAACCACCCGATGTTCCCATTGTTGGTCTTGGCAGACGGGTCTTCAGAACTCTCCTTCGCAACCTTTTCAAATGGTTCACCCTTCTCGATGCGTTTGCGCAGCGCCATAATTTTTTTGTAAGCCGCCATCGTGTCGGCAGGGTTGGCGTTCTCATCGCAGCGCACCAGTATGTGGCTGGCGTTAATCTCATACAGTGAGCGTTCGTATGCCTCCTGAATAAGTTTTTCAGAAATCTCCCGGTCGGTCAGATAATTCTTCGCCAACTGTTTGCGGTAGCCCTCCAGCTCATTTTTCAGCGAGGTAATCGTATCCAGTTTCATCGCTTCGGCTTCCTTCACTTTCAGGCGAAAGTTCTGATACAGCGTCAGATAATCGCGCAAACTTTTTTCGCTGAAATCGCTCTGGTTGTTGATGTTATTTTTTGTATAAACGCTCTCAAACTCATGTACCGTAACCTTATCTCCGCCAATGGTAAAAAGCGTGCGTTGGTCGGTTTTAACTTCCACCTCCACTTGCACCGGACTTGTGTTGACGGGCGGCTTTGTCGGGGTAATTTTTATCGGTTCATTGGGCGAACCGGCAACCGGCTTAGTGTTCTTTTGAGCAGAGAGAAATAATACGCTGAAAATTGCAAACAAAACAATGGCTGTTTTTTTCATCGCAGATACGTTTTTTCGGGCGGCAAATATTAACCTGCCATTTCAATAGAGCGGGCGAAGTTAGTTTTTTTTAACGGTTACGCACGAAAAACCACAGACCGCCTGATAATCTGTTGAGTATATGGAGTATTGGGGGGTGTCCCCGCATCGCCCCGCTCGTTCCTCACGGGGCGATGCGGGGTCGGGCTGCTTTCGGGCTTCGCTTCGCTCCGGCAATCCTTGCGTCCCTTCGTGCCGCAAGGCAGTGCCGCCCGCCACAGGCGGGCGCCCTTCGCATCCCTCACCCGGCGCAACGCTATTATACAACCTCACGTTCTGTTGATGGGATAAAAACTGTCGTACTGCGCCCGCCGCAGGCGGGCGCAGCAAATACTACTTTACCACCCCTAACCACATATCCAAAACAAGGCAACACTACAAGCTTCGCAAAATCTTGGCATTTGTATATGGTTTAATTAAAACCTTTGTTTGTTCACCATCTGCCTTGCATCTGATTTTTATTCATCACATGTGCCGTGAGCTGTCTTCACTCGTATTGCTGCAGCATGTAACGAATAACATCAGTTGTAGTAACTATACCCACCAACCTATCACCATCCGCAACGGGCAATGAGTGAAAGTCGCTGTTGGCAAATATCTCCGCCACTTCGCGAATGAGTGTGTCGGGCGATACAACCGTGGGGCGATGCGTCATCACCTGGTCAATGGTGAGCATGTCCAGAACAGCTTCATCGGCATCAGCCTGATTTTCAAACAGCGCACCAAAACTTAATCGGTTGATGTCGTTTTTACTGATAATCCCCACCAGCTTTCCGTGCGATGTAACGGGGATATGTCGCACCCGCTCTCTGCGAAAAATATCTTTCACATCGCGTAGATTATTGCGGTCTTTATCAACCGTAATTACGGTTTCTGTCATAATCTTACTTACCGGCTCTCTTTTTTTCATAGAAATGTTTTTGGTATTTTATACCGGCAAAGCAAGCTAACTGTTCACTGCCCCGGCATGATGCAGATTAGCCGGCGCATTGAATTAAATCATCTGTCGCGGTAAAGATGTTTGATAGCAGTAGAGAAAATTATCAGCGCATAAGGGTTACACTCCCCTTGCGTTTTTCGGTAACGTTGTTCAGGTGGGTAATGACGGCTTCATATACATACACCCCGGGCGGAGCGGGCGCTTGGCGATAGTTGCCATCCCAACCGTCGTTTACATCAAAGGTCTCAAACACCTTTTCCCCGCTGCGATTAAATATCCGCAGTTGAAAATATTTCACTGCGGTGGTGTAAACCTTAAACACGTCATTAGCCCCATCAGCGTTGGGCGTAAACACGTTGGGTATAAAGGTCGGGAAATCCTCTTTTACTTTCACCACAAACGCTGTGGAAGCTGTACAACCTTTATCATCGGTAGCGGTTACGGTATAGGTAATGGTCTTGAGCGGATACGCCTCAAACTGCGCACAAGTATTACAACTAATGCCTTGCGGCGGATACACCGTCCACACTACCGGGTTGTAGTTGGAGTTTAAAGTAACAGGTGTAAACTGGCCCGCTAATATTTCATAAACCTCTTTTTCAGATGATACTTCAAAAGGAGTGGAGGGCTGCGTTACGGTAGCCGAGCCGGTAGCTGTGCATCCGTTGGCATCGGTTACGGTAACTGTGTAAGTACCAGCACTGAGATTGCTGATGGTGGCACCCTGCGCTGCGTTGCTCCAGTTGTAATTGTACGAACCGCTTCCGCCCGTAGCGCTGGCACTGACAGTGCCGTTGCTTGCTCCATAGCAAATTTCGCTTCCGGTGACAACCACCTGAGGGTTATCGTTAACGGTTACGCTTTGCGTGGCAGATGCAGTGCAGCCGTTATCACTCGTGGCAACAAGCGTTACGTTGTACGAACCGGCTGCGTTATAGGTATGCGAGGGCGATGACTGTGTAGAGCCCGCTGAGCCATCGCCAAAGTTCCATTGATAACCCGTAATGGTACCCGATGCGATTGAACTATTGTTGGTAAACAACGTGGTTTCACCCACACACACCGCGTTGGCTGCAAAACTCACTGCCGGCAGTGGGTGCACCGTTACACTTACAGATGTATCATCTGTACAGCCGTTTTGGTCGGTCACAGTGAGCGTTACAGTATAATTACCGGGTTGTGAATAGGTGTGTGAGGGGTTACTTTGGTTTGACGATTGACCGTTGCCGAAATTCCACTGGTAATTCTGTATGTTACTGCCGGGTGAGTTAGATGCATCGGTAAACACGGTTGGTTGATTTAAACAAACAGCCGTGGCAGAAAATGCCGCTACGGGCTTGGCATTAACCTGAACAGGTTTGGTGATGCTCTCACTGCACCCGTTATTGGTGGTAACTGTGAGCGTTACATTATATGTACCAAAACCCGCATACGTATGCGAGGGCGACTGTTGCGTAGAAGTATTCCCATCACCGAAATCCCAGTTGTACTGAGTAATAGAGCCGGATGCCACAGATGATTGATTGGTGAACTGTGCGGGCGAAGGCAGGCACACGGGAGGCGCCTGAAAGTTGACCACAGGCGCGGGATGCACCACGGCTTGTTGCGTTACCGTATCGCTGCAATTTCCGGTGCTGACAATCAGGGTTACCGGGTAACTTCCTGCTCCCCCGAATTGATGAGTAGGGTTCTGTAGCGTAGAAGTGGCGCCTCCGCCAAAGTTCCAGTTCCATTGCGAAATGACACCGCTGCTCACCGTGGAGGCATCGTTAAATTGGGATACTTCCCCGTTGCACACGGGGCTTACGGTAAACGATGCATTGGGCTTGGGAAAAATTTCTACAGATTGAACGAGTGTATCGGTACAGCCATTGCTGCTCTGCACTACCAGACGCACCGGATAGGCGCCCGGCAAATTGTAAGTATGTGTGGGAGATGCAACGCCAGAGGTTTGTCCGTTGCCAAAATTCCACTGATACGATGAGATGCTCCCCGCAGAAGCGCTGGAAGAATTGGTAAATGTTACGGCTGTACCTTCGCAGGCATTGCTGAAAGAAAATGCAGCCGTTACTCCGGGATTTACTGTTACGTTTTTCGTTACAGAAGCGCTGCAGCCACCTGCATTGCTCACGGTTAGCGTAACCGGAAAGGAACCGTGCCCCGTAAAGGTGAAGGAGGGGTTTTGCAGATTGGATGTGTTTCCTCCGCCAAAATTCCACGACCACTGGGTTGGGCTTCCGCTCGAAGCATCGGTAAATTGCACGGGGTTATTTTCGCAGGGCGTATTAGCGGTAAAGTTAGCCACCGGATTTGCCGCCACGCTTACCTGTTGTGTGGCAGTTGAAGTGCAGCCGGTTTGTGAAGTAACTGTGAGCGTTACGGTATAGGTGCTGGCGGCAGCGTATGTTTTTGTTGGAGAGGTTTGGGTAGAGGTAGTTCCGTCACCGAAGTTCCAGTTACTGGTGAGATTAGTTGATACAGGCGCAGAAGTGGAAGTATTGGTGAAATTGGTAGCGCCTCCCAGGCAGGCGCTGGTAAAGGTAAACGAAGCCGTGGGGATACTCACGGGTTGTTCGGGCAAGATGTTGATAGTGTAACACGTGGTTTGCGGCTGGGTGTTGGTGCCTGGTTGCCCGTTTTGTGAGCCGCCCTGCCCGAATGAAGGCCCGCGCAAACCGCCGCTCACATTTACGTTGCCATTGAAACTGATGCTCTGGCACCAGCGAAATTTAACGCGCCCTCCTCCTCCGCCCCCACCGCTTTCTTTGTCATCACTGTTGCCCCCGTTACCGCCCGAGGCGTTGATGGTGGCGCTACCCGAAATATGGTCTGCTTCAATGAGTACGCCGCCTCCAGCACCACCCCCGGCAGCTTCAGATACGGGTCCGCAACAACACTCTGTGCCGGGATAGGAATACTGATCGTCTCCGCCGCGCACGTTGATGCTGCCATCCACCACTACATCGGCTCCACGCAGCGTAATAGCTCCTCCGCCACTGGCTGTGGCGCCGCAATCACTGCCGCCCCCTCCGCTTCCCATGTCAATGTCGGGACCATTGGGCGTACCGTAAGGCACCGGCGCTGCACCGCCTCCGCTTCCACCCATGCCTCCGTAACTTCCCCCGCTCCCGCCTACACTACCATTGCCGTTAATACCCGCTCCCGGTCCTGATTGGGGACCGTACCCGAGAGCCGCTCCGTTAAAATTCGCATTGAACACAATCTTGCGGGCGTTTAGCACAGCGGGTTGCCCCGCATTCATGGTCACATTACCTGTTACGTTTATCCAATCGGCTGTAATAACACCAGATATGTTGCCGGTTACGTTCACTACGTTGGGGAAGAGCGCTGTTTGATTACTTACGGCCGCAGCCGTAGGATTTCCGTATTTCATGTATATGGTCACGGTGGCGCCATCGGCAAGGTTAGGTATCCGCACCCAGATTTTCGTGTTTGCCGTGTTGATGGGACCTTCAATCCAGTAGTCGAGGTATTGCCCGCAGTTTATATAAAAGCGAATATCGCTACCGTCGGGTTTCATCTTCCCCTGCGAAATGGGGGTCGCGGTATTTATGATAAAAGGTATCTGCAGGTTATTCATGGCAGCGCCCGTCTGATTGGTAAACTCTATCGGAAGGATGTAGTCCCAACCCACGTACGGGCAACACAGCCCGCTTTGCGCTTGTAACCGGATTGTATTAGTCCCAATGAGTATGAGATAAATAATAATGGAAAGGGGTTTTAGAGCTCTCATATTAACGGAGTAGTTGAAAAAACAGCTACTAATATAAAGCTAATTTGGGTTTTATTAAAAATCAGACGGCAAGCAGGGCCGTGTTGTTGCATGGTGTAAATGGCAGTTATCATCCTGTAAAACTAATAAAGCCAACCGGTTTACCAGAAACGTTACGGCAACACAGCCCGCTGCAGTACGTCAAGCCAACTACGGTGCGCCATAATACGGTGACGCCTGAAAACAGGCACAGCGGTTTACCGCAAGCGGGGCGACAGCGCCTCATAGAACATTGGCGCGCTCTGTTTACTTTTTAGGTTGCCGACACTTCAGTGCTTCTAAGCCCCGCCCGCGGCAATCCCAGTATCGGACGGTATTTGTGTAATACTCCCTTAACAACACCAGAAGATTTCCCGGCGGTGGCACGTAGCGTTCCTTATTGCTTTTATTGCATTCTATCCGCACAATCCCCTTCAGGGGAACAATATCCCGTACTTTTATGTTCAAAAGTTCCGAATTCAGCAGGCGCAACCTTACATGGTTGCAAGCACAGCTCTGTGCTTCATAGCGGGATAAGCGCCCGGCATAGTATGTGCCTCCCGGAGAGACAAAATCACAGAAAGCGCATGTTCGCTTAGGTCAGGATATGAATAACGAAACGGGCAAGGCCTGCTATGCGCCCCTTGAAAAAGAAACTGTATGTTCCCACCAAACTGATTTGATAATTAAGCAAGATGTTTTTAATGGATTACTCCAGGTTAATAAAAAATCAAGGTCTTTGACGGAAATCTGATGCAGAGGACTTTCCGCGGAGGTCTGAAGAAAAACGCACTGAGTGTGGCTATGTGTCCGGATTGTAGTGGGGGCGTAATGTTTGCTTCTCAGCAAATGCGTAAAATCTTCCATAATCGCAGTATGGCCGTATAATGGCGGTAAACAGGATTTTTATAGAGTTTTCACGCAATGAATGTAAGAGGTTTATGGTTATTGCGGATATTTGGGAGTTAGCAGCAAGCGTGCGACACCGCTCCCGGACAGCTTGACGGAGTAACAATTAATCGTTGAATGATTGTCCCCCTGACGGATTTTTCGGCATACTTTGACCTGTTTTTTTGAGAGTTGTGTTCTTTACTTCAGTTCAGTTTCGGGGGACAATAATTCAGCGTCTTACTTACTTTGTGAAACGGTTTGACAACAATATCACATGACTGACTGATAACGTTCCGAGAGATAATGAAAAACAGAATTTAGCGTTACATAGACAAATTAAAGCAATGAAAAAAACGGTAATTATCATAAGCATTTTAGGACCGATAATTTTATGCGGACTATACGCCAAGAGAAAATTTTACGACCCAAAACACAGAGTTGAAAACGCAAAAAGAGAGGTTAGCCGACTTGCTGACAACAATGAGATTAAAAATGGTGACTTGATTTTTCAAACTTCACTATCAGGACAAAGTAAAGCCATTCAACTTGCGACAAAATCAAAGTATTCTCACTGTGGCATTATTTATAGCGACAATGGACAGTTTTACGTTTTTGAAGCTGTTCAGCCAGTTAAGACAACACCTCTTGACGAATGGATTTCACGCGGAGAGAATGGACATTATGTAATCAAACGACTTAAAAACGCAGACCAAGTTTTGACTGCCAAGATTCTTCAAAAAATGAAACGTGAAGCACAAAAATTTAAGGGTAAAAATTACGACCTGACTTTTGAGTGGAGTGACGAAAAAATTTACTGCTCTGAACTAATCTGGAAAGTTTATCAAAGGGCTACAGGAATTGAGATTGGCAAACTGGAAAAACTTAGTGACTTTGATTTGACACACGAAGTAGTTAAGAAAAAAATGAAAGAGCGTTATGGCGACAAAATTCCGATGGACGAAACAGTTATTTCGCCAGCAGCAATATACGAAAGTGACTTGCTAACAACAGTAAAATCAAACTGACCGACCAACGGACGACAGAACGCCAGCTGCCAACATCGGTAGCCGTTGCGCAACCCCCTCACGACAAAAAAGTTTGAACGGATAAAAATTTCCCGTGTCGGTAATGCATTTGCTTATCCCATACTTAGTGGGGTGTAGGATAGCCGAAAAGAAAAGCAACTGATTTTGGAGTGTTTTTCCGACATTTATTTTCATGGTTTGTTTTCTGCATAGCGTATGGTCAAGCCCGCCATTCGGCTTTTAAGAACAATTTGTTTTTATTCACCACCGGCGTTGGCCATGGGTAGTTGTGCAGCAGGCACAGACGTTTACTGAAAGTTGTAAATATGCGTCAATTAAAGCATCGGTTTATTCGGGCATATTTACAGGTACAGTTTGTTTGCTTACCTTTACCTCGCGAATACACATTGTGAGATTTATCTTTTCGCTTTTTCTTGTTCACATTGTCACTGCGGGTGCTGCGCAAATACAGATGTGCGGTACCGATGAATACGCATACCGTATTTACCTGGAGCATCCCCACCTGCAATCCCTGATGGAGCAAAACCGCGCATACCTCGAAAAATTTACACAGGAGTACATTGCGTCATCTTCCCTGCGCGGAGCAAATGATTCGCTTTACGTTATACCGGTGGTATTCCACGTTATACACATGTATGGTACCGAAAACGTTAGCGATGAGCAAATTATGAGCGGACTTTACGTGCTGAACCGCAACTTTGCCCTGCAACACCCTGATACCGGTAACATTGTTACTGCTTTCAAACCCATTGCCGCCAACTGCGACATTGTATTCAAATTAGCCCATAAAGACCCCGATGGCAACTGTACCTCCGGCATAAACCGCATTGCCTCTCCGCTCACCAAAACAGGCGACCACAGCGTAAAAAGTCTCATCCACTGGGACCCTTCCCGTTACCTCAATGTGTATGTTGTGCGGAGCATTCCCAACCTGGCAGGCCACTGCCTGATGCCCGACCAGGCCGATGCCAAACCCGAGTGGGATGGCATTGTGATTGACGACAACTACCTCGGCAATATCGGTACCTCATCGGAGCTTACTTCTGTAGTAATGGCTCACGAGGCCGGTCACTATCTCAACCTCTTTCACATCTGGGGCGGCAATAATGTGCCCGGTTACTATTACCAGCCCGTGGGCCAGCCCGTCAACTGCACCATTGGCGACCAGGTACAAGATACCCCCGAAACCATCGGCTGGAGCAACTGTAATCTCAACAACGCATCCTGCGGCAACCCGGTGGACAATATACAAAACGTAATGGACTACAGCTACTGTAATTTTATGTTTACGAAAGGGCAGCGCCAGCGCATGCGCGCTGCATTAAACTCACCGGTGGCAAATCGTAATAACTTAATTACACCCGCCAACTTAGCCGCTACGGGGGTTGAATTAACGCAGGTATGTAAGGCAGATTTTGTATCGGACCGCACAGTGGTTTGCGCCTTCGATTCAGTGCGCTTCCATGATAAAAGCATAGGTCCTGCTACAAGCTGGCAGTGGAATTTCGGAGACGGAACCACCTCTTCTCAACAAAATCCCGTGCATGTATATGATGCCCCGGGCGAGTACAACGTTACGCTCACAGCCGGTAATGCCTACGGCTCGCTGACAAGCGCTACCCAAAAAATCCGTGTGTATGGCGATGACGTAAATCCGTTTTTCGTAGAAACATTTGAAATGGTTAATGACTTTGCGCAAACGCCTTTGAGCATACGCTCAGACAACCCAAACCTGCAATACACGTTGAGTCAGCCGGGTGAGGGCTTCCAGAGTAATCGGGCGGCTGTACTGCGCTTGCCCGATACTTCGGCAACTTTTACGGGTCGCGTTACGCTCTTTTCTCCCGCCATAAACCTGACAGCCGCAGGCATGCCCACGTTTAGTTTTCGATACGCCTGCAGCCAAAAGAAACTCAACATTGACGATGCTCTGGAAGTATTCATCAGCACCGATTGCGGTAAAACCTGGCTGAGCAAAGGTAAACGCACCGGCGCTAACCTGCGCACCGTCAATACACCGCAAACAAATCTGCAGTGGGTGCCTGCCGATAGTACCGAGTGGAAAATGTACTCCTTTCAACTGAACGCACAGCAGGCAGTCAACCGCTTTATGTTTCGAATAGAGTACACCAATTACTACGGCAACGCCCTTTTGCTGGACAACATTTTTTTGAATGAGGAAGCATACACCGATGTAAAAGATACATATTATGATACAAGCACCGATGTGATACCTAACCCAACCGATGGGTTTGTGACCTTGTATGGTGTGTATGCGGATGCCTCATACCGGCTCATAAACCATACGGGGGCCTTGGCTGATGAAGGAGTTGTGAGAGATGAAACCTCGCTCAACTGGTCGCACCTGCCCTCGGGCATTTACTTTTTGCATTTGACAAAAATGCGTGGCACGGAAGTTCACAAAATAATTAAATACTGATGCGTTTTGCCGGTACGGAATACATATTGCGATTATTTTGTGGCACTTTGAGAGAATTTCGGAACATCATCTGTTGCCGGAAAAACACCGGATGGTTAATCCGGGGCATGTACTTTTTGTTTGCCTTCGGTTTAGTATTAGTATCGCTTCACTCCTGCAAAGTTTATTCCTTTACCGGAGCCAATATTCCTCCGGATATAAAAACATTTTCCGTAGAGCTGTTTCAGATTACCGCCAATAACGGACCCGCCATATATCCGCAGCAATTTACCGATCGTCTGAAACTCAAATTCCAAACCGAAGCCAACCTGCGAATGGTTGCCCGCGATGGTGACTTGCAGTTTAAAGGAACGATAACTGAATTTTCGTACACCAGCGAAGCCCCCGTAGCCGGCGCCACAAGCGGATTGAACAAATTAACCGTAAGAGTGCAGGTGGAATTCATCAACACAAAGAACGAAAAGGATAATTTCAACAAAGCATACACGCGGTTTGTACAGTTCCCTGCCGGGGAGAACATTCCACAGATAGAAAGTCGCCTGCTGGACGAAATCAACCGCCAGCTTGTGGATGATATTTTTCAGGATGCTTTAGTTAAATGGTGATTACATTATTTGAGCTGCCGCATACAGGGCTGAATTTACGAGCGGGCAGATACATCCAGTAAGCGCATCAGTTCGTCTTTAAGTTTTTCCAGATTGTAGTTAGCCACAGCCGAAATAAGTAGGAGCGGTACGTTTTCGCCTTTTTCGCGAAGTTGCTTTTTTACATCCTTTTCAATAAGGCGGCGCAGTTCCTCATCGGCAAGGTCGCATTTGGTAATTGCCAGTAGGCGATGTTTGGTCAGCAACTCCGGATTGTACCTGCGCAGTTCTCCCAACAAAATCAGGTATTGTTTTACAATATCATCGGCATCGGCAGGCACCAGAAAAAGCAATACCGCGTTGCGTTCAATATGGCGCAGAAAGCGTAAGCCCAGCCCCCGACCCTCGGCAGCGCCTTCGATGATGCCCGGTATATCTGCCATTACAAATGAACGATTGTCTTTATAGCGTACCAGACCGAGGTTGGGCACAAGCGTAGTGAAAGGGTAATCGGCAATTTCGGGGCGGGCATTGCTCAGCGATGCGATGAGGGTTGATTTGCCTGCATTGGGAAAGCCCACCAGTCCTACATCGGCCAAGAGTTTTAACTCAAGTATTTTCCATCCTTCTACACCCGGCAACCCCGGCTGAGCGTATGTAGGCGCCTGGTTTGTAGGCGATTTAAAGTGGTAATTGCCCAGCCCGCCTTTGCCGCCCGGCAGCCAGATAATTTCCTGACCGTCTTCGGTGATTTCCGCTTCTATTTCACCGGTAGTAGCATCGCGGGCTATGGTTCCCAGCGGCACTTCGATAATTTCATCCTTGCCGCTGCGGCCGGCACACAGGTTGCTTTGCCCCGGCGCGCCATCTTCTGCAATGATGTGTTTTCGGTAGCGGAGGTGAAGCAGTGTCCAAAGTTGTGCGTTGCCGCGCAGGATGATGTGTCCTCCGCGGCCTCCGTCACCGCCATCGGGTCCGCCTTTCGGCACATATTTTTCGCGATGAAAATGCGATGCCCCCGCGCCGCCTTTTCCGCTTTTGCAGTAAATTTTGACGTAATCAATAAAATTTTCGTTAGCCACCGGCTAAGGCATCAAAAAAATTTACAATATATTATTTTGCAGAAGCCGTGTCAATTTCGGCACAGAGCAGCGCGAAGATGTGGTCAATGGCGCCTACGCCGTTTACCGCGCGATATTTACCCTGGCGGGTGTAATATTCTTTGGCAGGGGCGGTGTCGCGGTGATACACGGCAATGCGTTGCTCAATGATGGCAGGGTTCTGGTCATCGGCACGGCCTGATTCTTTGCCGCGCAGCAGCAGTCGCCTTTTCAGTTCTTCCTCGTCCACTTCCAGCGATAGCATCATTGTTACCGAAGTGTTCCGCGCGGCTAAGTATGCATCGAGCGCCTCTGCCTGTTGGATAGTACGCGGAAAACCATCAAAGATAAATCCGTTTACACCCGTGTATTTATCGGCTTCGCTTTGTAAAATATGAATGGTGACTTCGTCTGGTACCAGCAATCCTTTGTCAATGTAACTTTTAGCTAATTTGCCGAGTTCGGTTTCGTTTTTGATGTTGGCTCTGAAAATATCACCTGTAGATAGGTGTACGAGGCCGTACTTCTCTACCAGTTTGGCGGCTTGTGTGCCTTTGCCACTCCCGGGCGGCCCAAACAAGACGATGTTTAACATAATAACAATTGAGCGGCAAATATCCTAACTTTTCTTCATTTTCAATATGAAGTGCGGCAAATGCCTGCAGCCGCAGAAAGTGTGATGATTATTGTGCCTCGTTTTTGTATAGAAATTGTCTGTGTGGTATTTTGTAGTTAAGCACAGATACCACTACCAACACGAATACCTGTCTTCAAATTAGTGAATAATGAAGCGGCTGAAAAAATTTTCGGATTTCAGCAAATAAATTCCAGCGGGTAAGTTTAATGAAATTTGTTGGAGACCTGGTTTCAGTTCAAGATATTGTAGCATTACCCCCGAAGTATTGTACAAGGCAAGTGTGAGGTCTTGCTCAGTAGGGTTTTCAATCCACAACTCGCCATCACTTACGGTGGGATATAATTTCAGCACGAGGTGCTGATGACTGAGATCTTTTGCAGACACAGGGATACCCGACATCTGTATCTTGCATACAAAACCATCGGAATGACCATCGAGGGTGGGTTGGTAGACGCCGGGTTGTGTATAGAAAGATGTTGACATTACATTGCCAGCGATGTAGAAACTGCCGGCGTTGTTTGAACTGATTGCCTCGCCGCTCTCGCTGTCTGTTCCCCCTAAAAAGGTTGAGTATGATAATGAAGAACCATCAGCACTTAGTGAGGAAAAAATTACATCGCCGGCTCCTTTGTATAGCGTATCGATTGCATTGCCTGCTGTAGGAAAATCGGTGCTGAGCGTGTAGCCGGTAATGAAGGCCTGTCCTGTGGTGTCAACCCATAAATCGTGTGCATAATCGTTTCCAAAACCTCCTAAATAAGTCACATAGATCGGGGTGGTGAAAGTTGGATTAAAACAGGCAATAAAAATGTCGTTTGACATAGCAGCGCCTGCCTTTTGTTTCTGGTATGCGTTAGGAGTGGTCTGTAAATTGTTAGACGTGGTATAACCAACGAGATATATGTTCCCGTTCGGACCTAATTTTATTGCTGTGGGCACATCTTGCTCCTGACCTCCGTAGTAAGTAGAGAAAATTAACTTACTGCCATCAGCATCTAATTTGGTGATAAAGGCCTCGGTAGAACCGGCGGGCGATGGCTGAAGCGCTCCATTCGTTACGTCATAATCACTGGAGGTATTGCCGGTCAGATACACGTATCCGTGGTGATCAATAACCATGTCGCGGGGGTAGTCGGACTGTATGCCCCCGATATAGGTGGAAAAAATAATGGACTGAGCATTTGTATCAATTTTTGTAACAAACACATCCTCGTCACCGGCAAGAGAGGTTTGAAATGTATTGGGAGTGATATCAAAGTTTGCTGAATTTGTGTTGCCGGCAATATATGCATACCCGTTGTTATCAACCGCGATGCTTTCGCCATGCTCGGAGGATGAACCGCCCAGAAAAGTAGAATACACATAAGCGCTGCCATCCGAATTCAACTTACACACAAAAGCATCATCAGGGCCTTGTTTTTGGGGTTGAATACAATTGGGCGTGGTATAGAAATCAATAGAGCCGGTATGGCCCGTAAGGTAAATGTTATAATTGTTATCGACTGCTGTGCTCCAGGCGCGGTCAGCATCGCCTCCTCCAACATAAGTGGAGAAGATGAGTTTGTTTAAGTTGGGGTTCAGTTTGCTCACCACAGCATCGTAAAATCCTTTGTTGGAAGTTTGCAAGGCGCCTACCGTTGTGTCGTAATCAACCGAAAGTGTGGCGCCTGCCACATATACGAACTGCTGATTATCCTGTACCATGTCGTAAATCTCCTCTGTACTGGTGCCTCCCAGAAAAGTGGCTACTACCATAGGGTCTATAATCAGGGGCTTTTTGTTGTCGTAGTCGGGAATAACCGGTTTCCATAATTCACCTTGACGCGAGTATGTGCCTCGTATTTTTTGTTTATTGCTTTGATAAAAATGTAAATCGGCAATGAGTAATTCACCTAGGCTGGTGGCCAATACTATATCGCCTCTTTCGTTCGTATGCATTGCGTAAGTTCCGGCTATTTTAAAAGCTATTTGAGACGGGTTGGCACCGGGGTGAACAACGAAATCAAAACGGAGGCGATTTTCAGAAAAATAATACCGCATGTCTATGCCTGGGTATATTTCGTACAGGTATACTTCTTTGTAGAGGGGCACATGTTTGTAATGTTTTGCCGGGTCATTGCGCAAAAGGTAATGATGTACCCCCGGCAAACGTTGGTGACCCTCATGGGTAATCTGGTTTTGTACACCTTGCAATTGCATGGAAATACGGTGGATGGTAAGGGGTGTTTCACTAAAGTGTGACTTATAGGCGGACAGTAAATCGCGTTTTTGCGGAGTTTCACCAGGGCGGTACAAGGTAATATTCATACCTTGCCTGGTGATCCATACGTCTATTCCTTTCATGCGGCACCGGTATAAGACGTCAGTGTGCCATTGCCCCTTGTTTTCAACGAAAAATGGTTCCTGTTTGGAGAATATTGCATGGTTAGCGAAAAGGGACGTTACATTGAAAAGGGCTGCAGTGAATAGGCAAGGGACCTTTATACTCATAGACCATGCTTTTGAACACAAATATAGTATCGTCAAAACCGATAAATCAAGAGCTGCAGCAGGGATTTTTACCCTGAAGTATTGGCTGACACAGATTGGGGTCAATAAAACGGGTGAGGGATGCGGAGGGCGCGAGCGCAGCGAAGCGGCCGCGCCCGCACCAATAAAAAATAAACGAATCGCGGGCGCGGCGGGAGCGACAGCGTACCCCGTAGCAAGCCCGACCCCGCTGCGAAGCGCAGCCGTGCGGAGCGGAGCAGCGGGGGCACCCCCAAACAGCTAAACATCGCAAATTTCAGTAGTTACCAGTTGTATAAGAATGCATATAGTTGGTTATCCGGTTGCAACCTGCGCAGCGAGTGCGAAATTTTATTCCTTTGCGCTGCTATGGAAAAGCGCATACAAGTTGTATTGGAGAAACTAGGCGTTGCCACATCGGGCAGCGGGGTCAGCACCGGGGAAAAGTGGCTAAAGCCGCAGGGCGAAACGATAGAGAGTTACTCACCGGTTGATGGTAAGAAAATCGGCAGTGTAACGGCTACCACCCTCAAACAATATGAGCAGGTAATAGAGACCGCACAACGCGCCTTTGTAGTATGGCGCAACATTCCTGCACCCAAGCGCGGTGAAGTTATCCGCCAGATAGGCGAGGAGTTGCGGGCGTGTAAGCAATACCTGGGCATGTTGGTGAGTTATGAGATGGGGAAAAGTTTACAGGAAGGACTTGGCGAGGTACAGGAGATGATAGACGTTGCGGATTTTGCCGTGGGGCTTTCGCGGCAGTTGTACGGCCTTACGATGCACAGCGAGCGGCCGAACCACCGCATGTACGAGCAATGGCATCCGCTCGGGGTGGTGGGCATTATCACTGCGTTTAATTTTCCGGTGGCAGTGTGGAGCTGGAACAGCATGATTGCGTGGGTGTGCGGAGATGTGTGTGTATGGAAACCTTCAGAAAAGACACCGCTGTGTTCGGTGGCTTGCCAAAACATTGTGACGAAGGTGCTTAAGCGCCACAGATTGCCCGAAGGTATTTCTTGTGTTATTAACGGAGATTACCGCGTGGGCGAATGGCTGAGCCACGACAGGCGTGTGCCGCTGGTAAGCGCTACGGGCAGTATTCGCATGGGCAAAGCCGTGGGCGCTGCCGTAGGCGCGCGCCTGGGGCGCAGTTTGCTGGAACTTGGCGGCAACAACGCCATCATTGTAACCCAGCATGCAGATTTAGACATGGCTATGCGGGCAATCGTATTCGGGGCTGTGGGTACCGCCGGCCAGCGCTGCACCACCACCCGCCGGCTCATCATACACGAGAGTATTTACGAAGAGGTGAAGATGCGGCTTAAAAAGGCATACGCCCAACTGCGCATCGGCAACCCGCTTGATGCAAAAAATCACGTAGGGCCGCTCATTGACCGCGCCGCAGTAGCAGCGTATGAAAACGCCATACAAGCCGCCATTGCGCAAGGCGGAAAAGTTTGGGTAGCCGGTGGAACACTCAAAGGCAAAGAATATGCAAGCGGCTGTTATGTGAAACCCTGCATCATTGAGGCAAGCCACGAAATGCCCATCGTACAGGAGGAGACCTTTGCCCCCATATTGTACATTATGCCTTACAAGACCTTAGATGAAGCGATAGCCATGCAAAACGGAGTGGTGCAGGGGCTTAGTTCAGCTATTATGACCACTCACCTGCGCGAGTCAGAGCAGTTTCTTTCGTGCAACGGCAGCGATTGTGGGATAGCCAACGTTAACATCGGTACTTCGGGCGCAGAGATAGGCGGGGCTTTTGGCGGAGAAAAAGAAACCGGCGGTGGCCGCGAGAGCGGCAGCGATAGCTGGAAAGCGTACATGCGCCGCCAAACCAATACCATCAATTTTGGCACCGATTTGCCGCTGGCGCAGGGAATAAAATTTGATTTTTGAAGGGGTGCGATGCTAGCATATTCATCAACTAACGAACGTTCGTTAGTTGATGGAAGCGTTTCTGTTTTTATTGGCGAGCTGACCGCAGGCGGCGTCTATGTCTTTGCCGCGGCTTCTGCGCACGGCTACGGGGATGTTTTTGCGGCGCAGTGTGTTGACAAACGCCTCGCGTTTTTCGCGGGTGGTTTTTTTGAAGGGTATCCCTTCCACGGGGTTGAACTCAATGATATTGACAAACACCGGAAAGCGTCGGCACAAACTCGCGAGCGCTTCAGCATCCTGAGGGCTGTCGTTAAAGTTGTTGAGCAGGATGTATTCGAAGGTGATTTTGCTGCCGGTTTTTTCGTAGAAGTACGCCAGAGCGCTCATCACTTCATCAATCGGGTTGCTGCGGTTGATGTCCATGATAGCGGTGCGTTTGGCATCATTAGCGGCATGGAGTGAGAGGGCGAGGTTAATTGCTACTCCTTCATCGGCCATGCGGCGGATGGTGCGAGCGATGCCTGAGGTAGAAACCGTGATGCGCTTGGGCGCCATGCCCAGCCCCTGCGGAGAGGTAATGAGGCGAATGCTCTCCATTACATTATCATAATTGAGAAGCGGCTCACCCATGCCCATATACACAATATTGGTGAGCGGTCGGCCCGTAGTTGCCAGAGCGTGTTTGTTGAGCAGTGTAACCTGGTCATAAATTTCTGCCGGCTCCAGATTGCGCTCGCGCTTTAGCATGCCTGTGGCGCAGAAAGTGCATGAGAGCGAGCAACCTACCTGTGAGGATACGCATGCTGTGTTGCGGGTTGCTTCAGGGATCATCACACCTTCAATCAAACGACCATCGTGCAGGCGCATGCCAAGTTTTATGGTACCGTCCTGGCTGCGCTGCACCAGGTTTTCCTGTACCGGCAGAATAACGAATTCGCTGCGCAATCTGTGGCGGAGCGATTTACTCAGGTTGCTCATTTCATCGAAGGAGCGCGCGCCCTTTTTCCACAGCCACTCGTACACCTGATTGGCGCGAAAGGGCGGCTCGCCCATCCCGCTCAGAGCTGTTTGTAATTCTGTAAAGCTAAGCCGGCGGATGTCTTTCACGGGCGCAAAGGTAATGCGATTGGCGATGATAAACCTGCCACAACCCCAGAATAGATTCGCGATTAACAGCACGTAAACGTCTGTTGGTGTACTGACTTATTAAAGGTAATACCAGCAAATTTTATTGTTATGGGGTGCCCCCGCTGCTGCGCTTCGCGGGGCTACGCGCAGCAGCGGGGTCGGGCTGACCCGCTCCAAGTCCTCGCCGCGCCCGCGCTTAAGGCGCGGGCGCGGGCTGCGGGCTTTC